>JAYSKW010000722.1:0-1802 GCA_043726085.1 Limnoglobus sp. | reverse complement strand
GGGCGGCGGCGTTCCTGCCGAATGGGCAGATCGTGGCCGTAGGTGCGGACAAATTGGTGAAGTTGTGGGACTTGCCCGCGATGAAAGAAATCAAAACCTACGGCACACTGCCCGAGGTTGCGAAGTCGCTGGCGATCTCGCGCGATGCGACCGTCATCGCGGTTTCTGTAGGGAAAACAGTCAAGATATGGCAAGCCGCCGACGCCAAGGAACTGCCCTTCCCTGCGTTGCCGTTCGAGCCGACGTCGCTGAGTTTCAGCCCGGATCGCACGAAGTTGTTGATTGGCAGCCCCGAGAAAGCCGCGTGGTTGTACGACGTGGCCACCGGCCAGCCGTTGCAATTCTTCCCGCAGAATACCGCTGTGAACACCACGAACTATCACCCGTCGCAACCGTTCGTTGTCGTCGGTTCCGAAGATAACGCCGTGACATCGCACCCGATTTCGGCGACTCGTTTCACCAAGGATGCCGACCTGATTCGCGGCCCCATCGCGATGGTGCCAAATACGTCGCAGATTTTGACGACGGGAACCGGCAACATCGTGACCGGGTGGAACCCGACGACCGGCGTGAAAGAACGCACGCTCGAAGTGACCGGTCCGAGTTCGGCGATTGCGGTTTCTCGGAACGCGACACTCGTGGCCGTGGCGAGCGTGGCCGATAATACGATTCAAATTTTCACGCTCAACGACAACAAACTGGCGGGGTCGTTCAAGGCCGCCGCGAAAGTCTCCGAACTCGCGTTCCACCCGAACGGGCAGATGCTTTCGGGCGTGATCGAGAACAACACCGTCGTCGCCTGGAACGTGATCTTTACGCAAAATCAACCTTTGCCACCGGAGTTCGGTAGTGTCGTGCAAGTCTTCCCGCACCCAGGGAAAACGACCTCGCTCGCATTCGTCGGCGAAACCGGGCAGCAACTGATAACGGGCTGTCACGATGGCATCGTTCGCGTCTGGAAAATCGCATCGGATCAGCCGGTGAAATCGTTCCAACACCCGAACCTCGTCGATGCGGTCGCGTTCGACAAAACGGGCACGCTACTGGCCACCGCCGGGCACGATGGCCTGATCCGTACGTTCGATGTCGTGAAGGGCGGGCAGCCGGTGAAGCAGATTAGTGCCCACCTAACGATGATGCTTCCGCAACCGATTTACACCGTCGTTTGGACGCCCGATTCGAAGGCGTTGGTGTCCGCCAGTTTCGACAAGTCGATCAAGGTTTGGGATGCCACTAGTGGCGCGCTAATCCGCGAAATTAAGGGATACCCCGACACGCCCCCGGTAGCGACCGCGCCGCCAGCCACGGGGCACCGCGATCAAGTGTTCTGCCTCGCGTTCACGAAGGATGGCAAATTCCTTGCGAGTGGGTCGAGCGATCGCTCGATTAAACTTTGGGACTTCGCCACGGGGAACCTCGTCCGCGAGTTCGTGAACCCGAACCTCAAAACGCCGAACGGGCCTACGCAGGCACACCCCGGTTTCGTTCATGCGGTGAAGTTCAGTGCCGACGACAAGACGCTGATTTCGGCAGGCACCGCCCCGCGTAACCAGGGTTACTTCGCCGCCTGGAACGTCGCCGATGGCAAGCTCATCGCGGCCGCCGACGTGGCGACGGGGCCGATCTACTCGTTCGATTTAGCCGCCGATGGCGTCTCGGCACTCATCGGTTGCGGGCCGAAAAACCGCACCGCGCCCGAATCGGATGCCTATATCGTGAGAATACCGGGCAAATAACACTCGCAGGGCACGCGCAATGATTCGGACTCTGTTCTTCGATTTCGGCAACGTGGTCGCGCATTT
>JAYSKW010000721.1:0-1583 GCA_043726085.1 Limnoglobus sp. | reverse complement strand
ACTTGTGCGGCGTTGTGATCGACCCAGCGATCGTACATCAATTGCGAAATGCGGCGACGATCCGATGCTTGCACTTCGACGCGCCGCTTCGCTTTCGGGTCGGCGGGGTTCGAGGTCACATCGAGCAGAACCGTCTCGTTAGCTTTGTTGTTCAGAAGTTGGCTGACGTTCACTTTGTCGGTGATTTCCGTGCGATCGATGGCGAGGAGTATATCGCCCGCTTTGAGGTTCAGCCCGCGTTTGTCGGCGGGGCCGCGTTTCAGCACTTCGGCGATCTTCAGACCGGTGCCTTTGTACGTTTCGTCGAAGATCACGCCGAGGTCGGCGGTCGGTTCTTCGGGCACCGAGAGTTTACCGGAGATGCCGAGGTGCGACGCATTGAGTTCGCCGAGCATCAGGCTGACGAGCGAGTATAAATCTTCGCGCTGCGCGATGTGCGGGACGATCTGCATGTACTTGTCGCGGACTTGGTTCCAGTTCGCGCCGTGATATTTTTCGTCGTAGAAGTTGTTGCTGAGCGCCCGCCAACTTTGGGCGAACATCTCGGCGTATTCTTCGTCGCGCTGGATCGTCAGCTTCGCGCTAAACGGGATCCGCGTCGGTTCGGCAGCAGTACCGGGGAAGATCGAACCGAGACCGCCACTACTCGAGCGTGCGGCACGGAGTTCGCCCGACCCGTTGAGGAAATAAATCGTGCCTGCCGAACGCTTCGCCCACTTGATGCCGCGCGGCGACTGGTTGCCCGTCGTGATGCGATTGACCGAACGGCCATCGCTGCTCGCCACCCATAGATCGTCGCCATTCGACGACGAACGAAATGCGACCGAGTTGCCATCGGCGGAGATCGCACCGCCATCGGAAGGGATCGCCGCTACGCGCTCAACGCGCAGGTGAATGTCGTCCCAATCGATGTCGACCGACTTGCCCGGCGACCCGCCATCGACCGACGGCTTCTGCAACGACAGCACGTGCATCGAGTATGTTCCTCGGCGCTGGCTCACGAACGCGACTTTGCCGCCGGTGTTGCTCCAGGTTACGTCGCCGTTGAAGGTCGAGTACCGCGAAACATTCTTGGCAGGGGCGCTGCCATCGCTTGGCACGATGTAAATTTCGCTTGCAAACGAGCCATCTTGCCGCGCATAGACGATGTACTTGCCATCGGGCGACCAGTCGTAATCCATCACTTGCAACTCGGTAATAATCGCTTTCACATCGGTGCCATCGGGCTTCATCGACCAGAGTTTGCCTGCCCGCAGGAATGTGATCAGGTCGCCCTTCGGCGAAAACATCGCACCCGTCGGCTCATCGGGCGAGTTCGTCAACCGCGTCACTTTGAACTTGTGCGCCTTGACGATTTCCGGATGTTCGGCGTCGTCGGCATCGAGCAAGTAAAGCTCTTCGACACCCGAGCGATCCGATGCGAACAACACCCGCTTGCCATCGGGCGACCAGGTCGGCGAATGGTCGTAGGCGGGGTTGTCGGTGAGGCGTGTGGACTTGCCACCGGCGGGGACTTTCGTCAGGAAAAGTTCGCCGTGGATAACGATTACCGCGTGGGCTTCATCGGGCGAAAGCGCGAACTC
>JAYSKW010000720.1:0-1078 GCA_043726085.1 Limnoglobus sp. | reverse complement strand
CTTCGTGTCGACTTCGACGAGATGCTGTGCCACTGAGTTCGGTCGTGGGTCGCTGTCTTTCTTGCCCGCGCCGCTCTCGGGAATGACGATGAAACCGTATCGGCCATCGTCGGTGACAGCGTGCGGAATCTCGATGCTCGGGTTCGCTTGTTCGTAAGAAATGTCGCACGTTTGCGACTTGACGAGCTTCCACTCGGCGTTCGGGTTCGCCGTCATATTCTTCGCCCACAAGTGAACGACTTTCACGCCGGACCGCGTCACGGTGTTCAATTTCGACTTCACCGTCAGGTTCGTGTTGTTGACGTAGACGATCTGAGGCTGGCCGGGGAAATCGTCGTTCGTACTCCCACCGGAGCCGGGTCGCGGCGTCGCGGACAGCGAACCGTTGTCGCCGGATCGCGGCCTCGGGTTCAGATCATCAAGTTGCAAACCGCCCGTTCCACCCGTGGCAGGTAGCTTCACAATTCGCGAAAACGTCTCGTGCCCGGCTTTGTCTTTGGCGGCGACGCGGACTTCCAGTGTGCGGCTATCTTTCGCCAACCCGGCCCAGGTGTACGAATCGCGAACGGTCCAGTTGCCGCGCGATTTTGCGACGGGGAACCAGTTGGCTTCGCCGCCAATCCAGCGGCATTCGAGCCGCACGCCGTTGGTTTCGAGGTTCTCTTCCTGCACGTTCCACTCGACGCCGTACTGCCCCGTTGCGGCCACGTTGACCACGGGTGGGCGGGTATCGAAGATCACGCGGGAATCGGGCCGGAGCTTTTCGGTGGTCGGTGACACCGTACCGTCATCGTAGACGAGTTGCACGGCAAATTCTTCTTCGCCATCGCCGCGCGCCGTGTATTGGAAGCCAGGGAGGCGATTGGGAATCGGTTGCAGATCGTTGGTGGCGCGCTCGCCGACTTTGGTGAAGTTGCCGTTCGGCGGCGCGGAGTAGAGGCGTAACTTGACGGGCTTCGGTTTCAGATCCAGCACCGCCTGCGGCACGGGGAAACCGATCTCGAGTTGCGGCCAATATTTAACAGCGGAACGATCCTGCGCGACCGCCGCCGAGCCGCAAACGAGCAACCCGCCGCCA
>JAYSKW010000719.1:0-12643 GCA_043726085.1 Limnoglobus sp. | reverse complement strand
GCCGCCATAGCCGAGGTTCTGCGGGTGAACGATCACCGTCAGCCCCATTTGTTTCGCGATTTCCACCGTGCGATCTTTGCTGCCATCGTCGACGAGGAGAATCTCATCGACGCAACCGGCCGGGAAATCGGCGATCGTGGCGGCGAGCGTTTTTTCGGCGTTATACGCGGGCAGAACGGCGATGATCTTGTGGATGCGGGGCCGATCCGGTGCGACGGGGCGGAGGATGGTATCGACGTGAAACACCGCATGGGTGGGGTTCAGCGGCGGTTCCAAGAGCAAAGTTTGCGGCATCGCGGCGAAGACTCGGTGGAAGGCAACGGCGTGACCTGCGATTCGCAAAGTCACACCGTTTTATGATATGCCTTCGGCGTGCGACCGGTTATGCGCGAAGGCGAAGGTTGCCCACGGCCCCGTCGTTTCGCCCGCCGACGAGTTGTTTCAGGTCGGCGATCTGCCGGGCGAGTTCCAACTGCCCCGTGACGAGGTCGGCGATTTGTTCGGAGGCAAAACTCGCCGAAACGCCGCCTTGTCCGTGGTCTTCGCCCATACCCAACAGCCGCACGGTTTGATCGCGCAGTCGTTCGGAAACCAGGTCGAAGGCGGCAGCATGTCGTTCGTTCATACCGCGTACATCGGCTGAAAGCAGTCGGATCGACGAGTCGAATTTGTCGACGAGAACATCTAGCCGTTCATCGACCGAATCCTGAAATCGCCGCGCTTCACTTTCGGCGCGGGTCGTCGATTCGGCAATCTGCATCTCTGCGTTTGCTATGCGTGGGCCGAGTTGCGCGACCGCCATCGAAATGTCTTCGATGCGACCGGGCAAGGCGGTGAGCGCGTCGAGCCGGGTGACGGTTTCGGCAATCGGTACCGCTTGTGCCGTCAGCCGTTCGGACAAGGCTTCCAACCGGTTTGGCACGTCGGCGAGCGCGGCGAACTGCGCGGAATTATCGGGGATCGCGTGCAACTGTTGCGAAACGACATCGATACGATGCCTGATTCCGGCAATCTGCTCGGGAAGCACCGACGTGCTTTCTCGGATTGCGGTCACTTGTTGAACGAGATCCGCCGTGGTGGCCGGGATCGTTGCGAGAGCCTCGAAGCGACGCTCCACCGATGACAGGCGGTCGACGACGGCGGCGAAGAGGATCTCGATCGTTGCGGCGTGATCCGCCGCTTCGACCTGAATCGACTGCGCCGTTTCCATCACGGTCTGATGCGTCGCTTGGCGCTGGCGATCGGCTGCCGAAAACTGCGCGGCGATACGGGTCATCGCCACGTTCAACGCATCGAGCTTACCGTCGGCGATCTGTCCCCGATTTGCGAGCAGGCGAAAGCTATCTTTCTGATTTGCGAGAACCGATTGGAACGTACCGCGCGTCTCGGCCTGCGTAGTTTGCGATTGCTGATATTGTTTGTGGAAATTCCATGGCAACACGATCAGCCGCTTGACGTAGCGTGCCGCCTGCCCGAACACGGGGATCGTGCGAACGCGCGGCCGCAGCCAGTGGACGACTTTGCGAATCCCGTTCGGCGATTGGACCAGATTCATTTTGGATACTCCTTATGCGGCGCGTGACTCGCCCTTCGATGGGGCGAATCCTTCGCGGAACGTTCGGTAAATGGCGGGTTCGTCGACGCGCTTTCCCATGGCAGCTGGGAGGTCGTCGAGTAACTGCAATCGTTTATTCGCGAGATATTTTGCGATACCCGTAGGGTAGCGTGCGAGGCCGGAGAATACTGCGGTGCGAAAGCGATCTTCGTACGAAGCCTGCGAGAAATCTGCCGCATATTCGCGTGCTTGGCGTGCCCACTCCTCGGCCGTCAGCAACCCCATCGCAGTCGGACGCACACCGCGTTGCCACGCCCATTCGACTTGGGCAAATCGCGTGGCGAGCGAAGCGACGTCGCCCGTCGGGAACACGCGCCCCAGCCCGCCCGCCGTCTCCGGCGAAGCGCCCGCATCCGAGCAGATGACATAGCAGCCACTCATCAGGGCCTCGACGATTGGCACACCGAACCCTTCGTGGTGCGAGGGAAAGACGAAGACATCGGCCTCGGCGTAACGGCGTGCGAGTTCACTTGCGGACAGATCGTGGTGGAACCGAACGCGATTGCGGAGTAGCGGCGACTTTGCCAATTCACGCAGATGTGCGAGGTACTCCGGGTCGCACCAGGCCGTGCTGCCGGCGAGGTCGAGTGTGGCATCGGCGTTGCGCGACGCGAACTTCGCGAACGCAGCCATCAGGTCCGAGATCCCCTTCGACGCGACGAACCGCCCGACGTACAAGAACCGCAACGGTTGCCCCACTTTCGTTGGGCGACGCGGTATTGGCTGGAACGACACCGCCGGGGCGACGCGCGTAATCTGCTCAGATGGAAGCCCGAACGACTCGAGTTCCTTCTGGATGTACCGGCTCGTCGTATGCACGCGATCCGCCGCGAACAGGTTACTGGCCTGGCAGAACGATTCCGCCAGTGTCGTTCGCTCGGTTTCGTTCAACAGGGCAGGCGGGGTGATGCCGTGGTAATAACCGATCACGTGTGCTGTGCGCGGCGCGAGCAAAATCGCATCGAACGCCGGGTAGCGAATGCCGAAGTGGAAGACGATGATATCCGACGATTGGAAGTGCGCATCGGCGACGATCGCGGAGGCCGAAGGCACCTCGACAATTCGCGAATCGCTGACGTTCCCGCCCATCGTGAACAGCCGCACATCGGCAGTGGGACCACCGTTTAGCGGCATCGAGAGAGCATCGGCTTGCTGACGCGCAATGTTCGAGATCGCATCGCGCGACACGATGCAACCCGCGATTATCGAAGCGCGAAGCGGTTCCCCGTTGGCCCGGCTCATGGTGTTCCTCATGCAGCGAGGTTGCGGGGGCGGGGTACCATCAATGCGATGGCGGCACGGGTTAACGCGTCCGGCGCGTGTCGTTGCTCGTATTCCAAACGTGCGGCTTTCCCCATCCGCTGCCGCAACGGTTCATCGGCAAACAGACGGCGTAGCAAGCCGCTGAGCGACGTCGTGCTGCCGGGGTAGCCGAGTAACCCCGTTACGCCATCGACGACATAATCGGTCGCCACGCCGACCGCACAGGCGACGATTGGCTTGCCGAACATCATCGCCTCGATGATGGGAATCGCCGACGATTCCGCGTGTCCCATCCAGCACACGACCGATGCGTTTGCCACCGTATCGGCTTCGGTAGCAGTCGGAAATTCGCTCAGCAGATCGTCCCGAATCGCAGCGGCTTCGTTCGATTCGCCGATGAAATAGATGCCTGCCGTCGGCTCGGCATCATCCGTTGCACGATCCGTTACCGCAAACGGAACTCGCTCGAAACACCGCATGCCGGGCTGGCCATCGGTCGCTCGTTTCGCGGCACGCAACGTCCGCGCCGATGGCGACACGATCTTCTTCGCAAGCGAAATCGCGTACCGTTCGAGTTCGGTTTGCGGCGCGTTCGCCGTATACGCAATCGTGCGGAAGCGATCGTCGAGCAACGCGAACAGTCCCTCGGCATTCGCCGTCGGTACCCAGACGGTAGAAATTTCGCGCACCTCGGTCATCGCGAGTAATTGCGAGTGTGCCACCCTTGCCCACTCTTCGCACGTGCCCGAAGTTCGCGACCGGATGCGGTGAATCCAAACGCCGTCGACGATCGGCGCACCCGTTTCGCCTTCGACAATTGCATGAACTTCCACGCCCGCAGCGGCCAGCGCCATGGCAATCTGTCGAAGTTGGCCATTGCGGTCATCGGTGGCGGAAAAATACTCGCGGTGGATGAAGCCGACTGTTTGATGCGGCACCAGTCGCGCGGTCGTTGGCTCCATCGGACGCAGCGACAAACCGACGGGGTGGACGATGGCACCATCGAGCACTGTCACGCGATACCCGGCATCGATGAGCCGCGAACAGGCATTAGCATCGACCTCCGAATCGGCCTGCGATTCGTCGAAACCACCTTCCGCCAGTAGCGTCGCTCGTCGGTAACTGATACTCGAAGGATGCGGGCAAAGGAACGGGTCCGCCGTCGGAATTTGGAACGGCGTCAGCGGTGCGGCAACGTGTTTTACAATGCCCTTACGCGACACCACGCGGTAGCCAATCTCGTCCGCAATTTGTCCACCCACGACGGCAACGGACGCCGTGCGATAGCCTTCGACGAGTCTCTCTAACCATCGACTATCAGGCACCGAACCCGCGTCGAGGAAGGCGACGATCTCACCCGTTGCGCGTGCCACGCAGCGGTTTCGTGTGGCGGCGGCTCGTCGAGTGGCGATCGAAATTACCAAAACATCGGAGTCGAACGTGCCGAGTTCGTCTTCCGATTTCGCAACGATTCGTTCGCAGTTAGAATGGGTCTGAAGGTTGATCGCGCGCAAGGTGAGACGTTTCGCAGCGAGCGTACCAGATGTCACAATCGCGCTGACCCGCATGGACGGCACCCGATAACAGTGGAACGCAGACACTGCGCGACTTCAATATTATCGGCCATGCGAAGATGCGAGTTTAACGAAGCTGCGGGGAACTGTGTTGCAACCGTTGTGGGACTTCGAGGCCGTGTTGCTCCATTCGTGCTGCATCCGAAAGAATCTCCGCGGTCGGCCCGTCCGCGATGACTTTCCCGCAATCGAGTAATAACACGCGAGTGCAGGTATCGAGAACCAACTCGAGGTCGTGCGTGGCGATCAACTTCGTGCAGGAAAGTTCGCGAATCAGCGCAATGAGTTCGCGTCGGCCACGCGGGTCAAGGAACATCGATGGCTCGTCGAGGAGTAAAATCTCCGGTCGCATTGCGAGTGCCGTTGCCAGTGCCGCACGGCGTTTCTCGCCGCCGGATAATTTGTTCGGCACGCGATCGCCGTATTTCGGCAGGCCAACCTTCGCCAGCGATTCTTCCACCCTCGCAAGCGTTTCCGCTTCCGAACAGCCGAGGTTCAATGGGCCGAACGCGACATCTTCGGTGACGGTCGCGCTGAAGAGTTGATCGTCCGGATTCTGAAACACCACGCCGACGGTTTGCGGCAACTTCTTACGATGCTTCGGGTCGGCGGGGTCCAGCCCGAGCACGGAAAATTGATCGCGAGCCCCGGTCAACACACCGCACAGTCGCAGAAACAACGTCGTTTTGCCCGCGCCGTTCGGCCCGACAATCGCAACGCTTTCCCCCGTCGCAACCGTAAACGTTACGCGGTCGAGCGCCACCCGCCCATCCGCATACCGGTGCGTCGCCTCACGAGCGTGTAGTGCAATCGCACGTTCCATCGGAAGCCTCTCGTTACAAACGGTCCCACAACACGATTGCCACAGTGCTGAATAGCACCAACACGAACCCGAGTCGATCGTGCATTCCCGTGCGAAATTGTTGTAATGCGCGCGGGGTGCCGTCGAAGCCGCGGCAGTGCATAGCGGCCGAGACGCGCTCGGCGCGTTCGCCACCGCGAACGAGCAATGCACCCGCCACCGAGCCGAGCGTGCGGTACGTGTGACGATTGGTTTTCGCGCGAAAGCCACGACACCAAAGCGCGATCCGCAACCGACGGGCTTCCTCGAATAACACACCGATATAGCGAAACGCGAGTTGCGCGATCAACACGAGCGTAGCGGGAACGTACAGTGCGTGTGCAGCAGCGAGCGTTTGCGGGATCGGTGCCGTACGGGAAAGGATCATCGCCAACAGGCCGATGGTGAGACATCGCGCCACGAGCACCGCCGCTTGGATCAGGCCGCGTTCACTGGCACGCAGGAAGCCGATTGTCCAGGCAGGGCCATCGTCGGCGATCGCAAATGGCAGGATCGCGATGAACGGCAGAATGCCGAACAAGAGTAGTAAGATACGATCGCGGACATGGCGGTAGCGTAACTTCGCGATGGCGCACATCAGGAGCGAGCAGATGAGTGCCACGTAGGCGGGGGCGGGTTGTCGCAAAGTGGCGATGCCGACCGATGCGATGAGCAACGCCGCCAATTTCCAGCGTGCATCCCAGCGGGCGAAACGCGAATCGGCGACGGCAGTTTCGCGGACGGCAATCGTCACCGCGACTTCAACAACGGGGGATTGGGTTTCGGACCGGCGATTTCCGCACGTAGTTCGCCGACGGCTTCGTTCCAATCGCGATCCGCCGTGCCACTCGGTCGGCCTCGGCGAACCCACACCTCGTAAGCACGCTGTGCAATTTGATCCTGTGGAATTTCCGGCGCGTCGATCTTCCCAACGCTCTCGACGAGGTTTACCGACGAACTCGAAGCGTCGTGTTCGTTCGCTTCGAGTGTCGCGAGAATCGTCACTTTGGAGTCCGATTTTGCGAGGTTCTTGTTACCAGTCTTCGCCGCCGCCGTCACGATCCGACGGATAACCGCATTCCGTTCAGTGCGGTCCGACTGCGAGCGTTTTTTGCGTCCGAATAACCAGTCGAAAACCATGCTCGCCTCGCCGTATGGGGTGGAATAACGCCGCCTGTGCCTATTTTGCCACCTCAGTTACTTTACCAATCCCTGGCGATATGACTATAGCTTCGATTGCCGCATACTTGGCCGAGCTGCGAGTGTTCACGCCCCGCGCTACGCAAAGCCTACGAGTCGCGGCGAATTCCGGAACGGAAACCGCCGCGTTATTCCATCAGATAACCATCGCCGTCGCGATCGATGGCGATGATCTCGACGATCGACCAGACGAGTGGGATGAAAATCGTCGCAAAGCCGATGCCTGCGCACATCAGCGGGAACGAAAATAACGTGATTAGCAGTTGCGCCACGCCCGCACCGGTGCGGCCCGCATAGAAATTGTGGACGCCGAGCGTACCGAGAAACAACGCGAGAAGTATGTAAGCCAATCGCGACTTCGGTATGGTATCGTGCGCGCCCTGCCTTCGATAGCGGCTACGGCGTCGCGGTCGCTCTTCCTCGTAATCGTCGTCTTCCTCTTCGTCGTCGTCGTCTTTGGTTCGCTCTTTACGGAAGCGGTTCTTGCGCTTCGGCAACGGTTCGACGTCGAACTCATCCTCGCTGCGGTTCGATTCGCGCTTCGTCTTGGCGAGGAACACTTGCTGGCAGTTCCCACACTCGACTTCCTCGTTGCGATATTTCGCATCGATTTCGAGTTGCGTCGTACAGGTGGGACACGTGATCGTGATGGTCGGCATATCACACCCGAATAGGATCCACTTTAGTGCGGTTACTGTTTTGTTTTTCGTTTTCGATCGCTGTCCAAATGAAATAATTAATTAAAATCAGTTTCTTAACTATGTCGCAGGGCCTCGATCGGATCGAGCCGGGCGGCGCGTTTGGCGGGGTATAGCCCGGACATCAAGCCGACGAGGACGGAGACGCTGAAGGCGAGGATCGGCGACCACGTGCGGATCATCGTCGGCACGCCGAAGGCGGATTGCAGGCCGTAAGCGAGGCCGATGCCGAGCGCGACGCCGACCAGCCCGCCACCGCACGACAGCACGAGCGTTTCCACCAGGAATTGGAGTGCGATATCCCATTGTTTCGCGCCGAGCGCCCGGCGGATGCCGATCTCGCGGGTACGTTCCGTGACGGTGGCCAGCATGATGTTCATAATGCCAATGCCGCCGACGACGAGCGAGATTCCGGCAATCGCAGCGAGGATGAGCGTGAACAGCCGTTGCGTTTCCTCTGCCTTGCGGATCAGTTCGAGTGGCACAAATGCCTGTACGTCTTTCTGCGGGTGAAACTGATCGATCATCGCCTGGATCGCCATCGCCGTCCGCGATACATTCTCCAGCGAATCGACCGTCACCGTGATCTGGCTGATGTCGAGACGTTCGACGTTGAAGCCATTCTTGAAGGTAATGAGTTCGCGTCCGATTCGCGCACGATCCGTCGCAAACGGAACGAATATCACCCGTGCGAACTCGGCATCGCCACCGCTTAAACCGCCACCCGCGAGCTTCTTATCTTCGGTCACGCCGACGATGGTGAACGTGATCGGTTCGCCCAGCCCATCGATACCCACCGAGCGGCCGACGGCGTCTTCGGTCGGGAACAAGGCATCGGCGGCCGAGGAACCCAGCACCGCGACGTTGTCGAGTTTGTCTTCATCCGAAGCGACAATCTTTCGGCCGCGAAGGATCGTAATGTTGTTCTGGATAAAGAATGCGGGCGTGACCGAAACGAGTCGCACTTCGAGTTTGTGTTCGCGGTAGCGGATCGTTTTGCGGAACTCGCGCATCGGCGTGGCTGCCGTTACAGTCGGTATCGTTTCGCGAATGCGACTGAGGTCCGGATAGGTCAGCCCGAAGGCGTACCTGTCGGCCCCTTTGAGCTCCGACGAATCTTCGAGTGGCTTCACGCTCCGCAACAGAATCGTATTCGCGCCGAGGTCTTCGAGTTGCTTGAGCGCCTGATACCGCGCCGCCTCACCGACGGCCAACATGATGATCACCGACGCCACGCCCAGCACGATGCCGAGCGCCGTGAGCATCGAGCGCAAGCGGTGCGCCGCGAGCGCCCGTAGCCCAATGCGAACGACGTGTGTGAATCCAACGCTCATGGAGTCGACTCGAACGCGGAATATGCGATTGTCTCAGTGTACAGTAAAATGTCGCTACATGTGGTCGCGAAAGGCCCACAAGATCCAGACAGTCAGGCCGAAGAGCATTCGTAACGCCACTTGGGCGGACACCCACCACATCGAGGTGTTCATCGTACGGCCCAGTTTTTCGAGGCCCTGCTTCACGCCTTCGTTCACCAGATGGTTCGGATCGTATTTCCCCAACGTCGCGAGGCGGACCATCTTCGCTTTCCAGGTACCTGCCCATTTCTCGGCGTTATCGAGGTACTTTTCGGTCTCGTCGCGGTCGATCGACCCGACGCGAATGAGGAAGTAGACGTCGACCGCCAGCATCGGGACGAGCGACGCAAAAAAAGGTACGAGTTGCCACCACGGCTCGAAAATATCGCGAACGCGGAGTGTCGCTTGCGGCCAGATCATTCGCGATGCGACGATTTGCGTCAGCATCAACCCGAGCGCGAGCGCCGCCGGTCGCATCGTGCTGATATTTAGCAAAAGCCCCTTGTGTTCGTGCATCCGCTCCATGAGCTTCGGCCAACGCCCGCGCGAAATCACGAGCAGGAACGTATCGCGATAGACCGTCCAACGCCGTACCAGTCCGAGCAGGAACATCAGCGCAAGGTAGAAGTCGAAAATCCGGATCAGATTCGCCAACTCGATGCGAGTCATTCCGCCCACTCCGTTTCGGTCCGTTCGGCGAACCGATTATCGGCAGGCGAATCGACTCCGGATCAGTTGTTGCAAATAAAAAACCGCAAACACTTCCGTGCCTGCGGTCTGGAATTCACTCATTGGCCGACAGGACTACTTCGGCGGATCTTCAAATGTCGCCTCAATCGATTTGTTTTTATTTTTCGACTTCGATACGCCTTCCGTAACCTTGAGTGGTGCCTCGACCGGTCGCGGCGGGGTCGAATCCTTGCAGCCGGAGAGGAATAGTCCGCCGGCAAACAGCAGCCCGATGAACAATGCAGTTCGTTTCACGGTAGGAAACCCCAAGAGTGATGAATGGAAACGCGGTTGCCGAGTCGGTAAGACTCGGCAACTGCGAGATTTAAGCTCGATTTAATTCAGCAATGCGTTGGAGAAGTCCGCAACATCGCCATCGCGAGCACCGCCGAGCGCCTGGAGGACGAGCCAGCTCGAATCGGTCGTCGAACGTGGGATATTGCCGCGAATCCCTTTGACCGAACCGTCTGCCATCGTGACTTGAACGACGCCGGTGTGATAGCTACTCATTTGGTAAACGAAAGCATCTTTGCCAATTGCCGTTCCATAACCCGTCGAGATGCTACCTGCACCGACGATGCTGTGCGTGAATGCATTGTTCCGACCGGGGTATGATGCATGCGAGCGACCGCTGACCTCGGAGTACAAGATGGTATTGCTGGTTCCATCGATGATGCTAACGGCATCCTTGGGGTTCCGGTTGACGTAGATGCCTTCATATTTCGACCACGTGGGGTGGTCGCCGCGACCCAGACCTGCACAACCGATGTAGTTCGAGACGCCCAACGGCATCAACGATTCGACACCGTCGTAGTCTTCGTAATAAAACCCGGAGGTAACGACCGTCGAGGGTGCGAGGTTTCGCACGAGCAGACCACCGATGAGGAAGCCACCGGGATTGGATGGATTTGAACCGTTCGCTCGATTGTCGGGTTCTCGGTTTGGGTCCGAGGGACAGCGGAACGTCTTGATTTGTGCGAGTTTACCCGCTTGGTAGATAGCGGTCGGTGGATACGGATTGTCGAACCAGTAAGGCATTAACGGGCTTCGATTCGCCGCATCGTCCATTCGCCCATAGGGCGTCGTGAGTGCTGGATCCACGAGCCGGTAGACGTTATCTTGCTCCATGTAAGGAAGCATAACGACGATATTCCCCAACAGCGAACCGTGACCGGTCGTTGCGTCTCCTGCGACGGTCAAGAGCGGATTCACTGGCCCGATCATTCCAGCCGGGAACGTCATCCGCGCGCTGTGGTAGTTGTGGGCTGCCAAGCCCAATTGTTTCATGTTGTTCTGGCACGTGCTGCGAGCGGCGGCCTCGCGGACCTTCTGCACGGCCGGCAACAGTAAGCCGATCAAGATGGCGATGATCGCAATCACCACCAAAAGCTCGATGAGCGTAAATCCAGATCGGCGAAGCCGATGCGTACGAAGCGCGATGCGAGAAAACATCTGGGAATCCCCACAATAGAATAAGAGAACGGACATAAAGTCCTATTGAAACGACCGCAATGATGCCATGATTAGTTGAGAATGCCAACGAGAGAGAGTTGGTAGAATCGCGAACGAACAGAGAAAGCTGGGCCACTAAACGAGGAAGAGTGGGCGACCCAAGTTTGTTCACAAATTCTACTTGCTTATTTAGTAGACGCTACCAAACGATTCGGCAAGACCAATGCGGGAGATAATTCTCGGAATTTTTGAAATTTCGAGAGGCGAGCGGCGTATTAGCCATTTGGCTCACATTTTCGCCTCCAGAATCACTCCCCTGCATCCCCACGCAATTGCCGGGACGGTCCGTGCCGGTTTTACGACTCGGGAGAGCTGGACCGATCGTACGATTTCCCGCGCAGCAGGAGTTCGCAATTCCGATTTCTTTCGCTTGATAACCCGAAATGTCAAGCTGTATCGTAAAATTGTGGTGGGTGTAAAGTTCTGGCGACGACTGACGGGAACAGGCGTAAATTATCATTGACACTCGGTTTCACCAAGTTAGGTTAAAGTTACTGTCCATCCCCGAAGCGAATCGCAAATGGAATCGTCGAACGACTCGGCGAGACCTGCCTGGCATTTCCCAGCCCACCCCCACTGGCTGAAGGGATGCTCGCGATGAAGACCATGACCAACATGAGTGCTAATGCCCAATCTGCACTGGATTCCACATCGGATAGTTCCACGGAACTGGCCGACGATTTTGCGCAAGATCGCCGCAAGCGAACGATTCCGGTCGCCACCGACCGTCGTCGCGCCAACAACGCGGCCGAGAAACGGCGAACCTCCGAGCGACGCCGACTGATCGACCCAACCACCTGCGAACGCGATTACAACGACGAAGAAAACATCTTCATGCGCGCCATGGACCGCTACAAGCGCGAAAACCGTCGCCCGTTCCCAACCTGGAGCGAAGTTCTCGAAGTGCTGCGTTCGCTCGGTTACCGCAAAGTCGAGATCGCGACCGAATTGCCCGGCAACGGTCCGAAGAAAGAACTCGTCGCCGCAGCAAAGACGGAAACCGCGACCATCGAAGCCTAATGGAGGTCGCATAGCAAAATTCGCACTCGTCCGCCATCATTTATTGCGACATAGCCGTTGGAAGTTTCTAACGGCTATGTCATCGCTCACTTGGCTTTCTGAATCAGCAGGTCCAGCGATTGCAAGAATTGGGAACGGTCCTTCTTCGAGAAGCTCGCGTTGTATCCTTTGATCTCACCCGCTTCGCGCAGGTAGGCATTCAGTTCGCGCATGGCTAATGCCGAGCCGATGTTATCCGCATCGAAAAACGCGCCCGTCGAGTTCAATGGACGGCAACACTTTTCCAAACATCGTGCAGCCAACAAGATATCCGACGTGATAACGATGTCGCCCGCAACCGCCCGTTCGACGATCCAGTCGTCGGCAGCATCGAACCCAGTGCCGACCGCAACTTGCGTAACGTTCGGCCCAACGAACGTCCGCATCGCCTGGTTGCTCACCAAGGTGATTTGCAATCCATAGCGCGTCGCCACGCGAATCGCTTCCTCTTTCACCGGACACGCATCCGCATCGACAAAAATTTGTAGTGGCATGATCCGCTTCAAAAAAGGTCGCAGCACGATTTGCCGCACACTGGACTTCCCCACGGAAAACGGACGGTCAGTTAGGAGTATTCGTTACCTTCAAACTTCGCTGGGGCCACGTACCCCAACGAGGAGTGACGGCGTTCGCGGTTGTAGAACACTTCGATGAATTCGAAGAGGCTAGCCTTCGCTTCCGCCATCGTCTCGTACCGCTCGTGATGCACCAACTCCTTCTTCACGCTCGCGAAAAACGACTCCATCGGCGCGTTGTCCCAGCAGTTGCCGCGACGGCTCATGCTGCACCGAATGCCG
>JAYSKW010000718.1:0-1157 GCA_043726085.1 Limnoglobus sp. | reverse complement strand
GCCAACTCCGGCTCCACGCAATGCTCGAACAGTTCCTGAACGAGCACCTCGTGTTCCTTCGGCGTGGCGATCTTCGTCTTGTCATCGCGCAGTTCGAGCGGGATTTTGAACTCGGTCGCCTTGGCCTTCACGCCGTCGCGGTCGAACAGTTCCACGCCCGTCGTTTGCTGGAAAATGTCCGCGTATTTCACCCGTGGCCACGGCGGCGCGAAGTCGATGACTCGTTCGCCGTAGCCGCGCGTTTGACCGCCGCCGAGACAATCGACGCACGCCACGAATACCTTCTCCGTCAGGTCCATCATCGTGAACAAGTCGCCGTAGGCGTGGTACAACTCGAGCATCGTGAATTCGGGATTGTGCCGCCGACTGATGCCCTCGTTGCGGAAGACACGACCGATCTCGTAGACCTTCTCCAACCCGCCGACGAGCAACCGCTTTAGCGGCAATTCCAGCGCGATTCGTAGGAACAACGGAATGTCCAGCGCGTTGTGGTGCGTACCGAACGGCTTCGCCGCCGCCCCACCCGCAATCGCGTGCAACGTCGGCGTTTCGACTTCGAGGTAACCGTTATCGTCGAGATAGTTCCGCAGTGCGCGTACGATTTTCACCCGCTGTTGGGCGCGGCGTAACGTGTCTGCGGTGTAGATCAAATCGAGGTAGCGGTGCCGTAGCCGATACTCTTCGTCCGACATGCCGTAGTAGCCGGTCGGGTGCGGTTCGAGCGACTTCGTGAGGAACGTGAGTTGCGTGGCGCGGATCGTCGGTTCGCCGGTTTTCGTTTTGCCAAACGCGCCGTCGATGCCGATGAGGTCGCCGAGGTCGAGCAGTTCGGCGATCTTCCAGCCATCGTCGCCGATCTGCTTCGAGCCGAGCATCACCTGAACTTTGCCGGTCTGATCCCAGAGATCGAGGAAGTAGACTTTCCCCATCTTGCGACGGCCGACGACGCGCCCGGCCGCACGCACTTTCGGCCCCGGGTTCGCATCGTCGAACGGCTCGCAACTCAGTTCGCGAATACTCGCGATACCCTGATGGCCATCGAACCGTTGGCCCCACGGGTCGATGCCGAGGGCTTCGAGTTCGCGGAGTTTCGCGAGGCGGGCTTCGGCGTGGTCGGTCGATTCAACCGGCGGGTTCGGCGTGGACACGTCGATTCC
>JAYSKW010000717.1:0-7581 GCA_043726085.1 Limnoglobus sp. | reverse complement strand
GGGCGAAATCGCGGTCGGGTGCGTTGAAGTACCGATCCGTCTCGCGATGGTTGGCGGTCACAACCGCACCCCAGTTCTTCAAGGTGAGGAGCATATCCGCCCAATCGCCCGCGCGAAATTTCTGTTCGATTTCGAGCAATTCGATCTCCTACTAATTCGGTCATCGCCTTGTGGGTAGAATAGTTTACGGATGGCGATTGGAAATGAACGCGAGTCGTAAAAGTGAGGAACGCTGTGCCGCAGTTACACCCGGTATGCAAAGTCGGCGAGATTCCACTCGGTGAATCGATCGTGGTGACGTTGAACAAAAAAGATGTGGCGGTGTTCCACGACGACGGGAAATACTACGCCATCGACGACATGTGCCCGCACGCAGGGGCATCGCTTTCCGGTGGGCACGTCGAGAACGGCACCGTGACTTGCCCCTGGCACGCCTGGTGTTTCCGCCTCACCGATGGGGCGCGGATTAACAGCCCGAAAGTGAAAACGGCTTGTTATACAGTCGAAATCATCGGCGATGTCTTGCATGTGGCCGTGCCCGATAAACCGGAGTAAGCGATGTCCCGAACAATTCGCGTCGTTGCGTTGCTCTTCGCAGGTACTTGTCTGTGCGTGCTTGCGGGCACGGTGGCTTCGCAGCAAGCGAAGAAAACGGACGCGGCACCGCGGCTCGAAGCGATCGCGGACACGAAGCTGTTGATGGTCGGTCTCGCGAAATCGAACATGGATGGCCTCGGCAAAACGCTCAAGGATCGCCCCGCCGATGCCGAAGCGTGGGGCTACGTTCGCGGGCAAGGTTTGTTGATCGCTGAGACGGGCAATCTGCTGCTGATGCGGCCGCCGAAAACGCGGCAGGCGCAAGATTCGTGGATGATCTTCTCGGTGTCGTTACGCGATGCCGGCGTGAAAGTCGCAAAAGCCGCCGCTGCCAAAGACTATCCCGCCGCCCGCGCCGCCGTCGCCAGTATGTCCAACGTCTGCAATCACTGCCACGAAGCCTTCCGCGTCGCCGAGCGCGTCATACCACTCGCGGACTGAGTTCGGAGTCGACGTAAGTCCCAATTGCGGAGGCTCCAAAACCGGTTTTTCGGGTGTTTTTTCGTCTTTTGCGACCCGAAAAGCCGCCTTTTTTGATCGAGTTTCGCTAATCCGTCTGCCGTATCTTGAACTTAAATCGTGGGTTATGTCGATTGCCAGCGATTCGAGACTCGCCGCAACTACCGACCGAAAATCGACCGACATCGACACAAAATCGACCGGAAGCGACATTTCTATGTCATTTGCGCGCACTTCTATGTCATTTCGCGACAATTCCATGTCACTCCGCGCACGGTGCAAAAGTCGACTTACGTCAATTCGTCGTAAATTATTTGACTTTGGGAATTCGTGTGGGCGATGCGGAATCGGCCGCTTCGTCCTCCTCTTCGGTATCGCCGGTCGCTTCACTGCCGGCCCGCGACAAATTGAGTGCGAGCAATTTGGCTAATAGGTCGTCGTCGCTTAAATCGGCGGGCCAGCCGTACGCGGCAAACACTGCATCATCGAGTTTGCGATGCGCATTCGCCAGCCACGTCGGTCGCTCGTTGTACAATTTCGTCAGCGTGCGATTCTTCAAACTCGCCGCCGTAGCTGCATTTTTGGGCACGAGTCGCGGATAGCTAACCGTGCCAATGCCGCGCGAATCGGGGTCGGAGACATACCGCTTCCACGGGCCATCGACCGAGCCGGGGAATTCGAGCACTTCCGTCCGCACCCACTCCGGCGGGTTGCACCAATTATTGCGAAGCGTATCGAGTTCCTTCGCCGCCACACCAATAGCATCACGTTGCGCGAGGATGGGTTCGGGGAAGGGGAACGTCTCGAAGCAGGTGATCGGGGTGTACGAGAATCCGCTAGCCATATCTCGTAATTGCGAACCTTGCGCAAGTGCCCATCGTTCATGCAACTTTGAATGAAGAATACCGAAAGTAAGATCATCTTCAACAGCGAAAGCTCTCGTTTTGTGATCTGCAAGATAGACATCGTCTAGCCACGTGAAGACACGATGTTTAGAAACTTCTGGTGTCACGATAAATCGATTTAATCCAATTGAAGAACGACGTAAACCCGGTCTCGCTTCGCCGTGAATCCACCAGCGATCCGCTAGCCTCTTGCGTCGATTACTTAGTCGGTCGGGTTTTACCATTGTTTCGACATGATGCCATGGCGATGCATACATCGCCATGACATCCATCGATGAATTGCAGCCGAAGTCAACAATCCAACCAACATCAGCCCTTTGAAGAATGTCTCTGGCTGTGAGTCGAGGACGGAGAACGTCGCTACTTGGGCGACCATTCGGATTTGGGTTGTCGAGCCAGTTCCTTGCGGTTTTCTCATCAATATCGAAGTTTCCCGCCTTCATCACTCCTAGAAAACAAATTCCAGTATTCGCAGCGAGTCGTTTGGCTGTCGTCGTATCTAGTTGATCGCCAGTCGTTAAATTGGTGTTAATGACCGCACAAGATTTTCCATCGAGAGTGCGTTCCATTTCATTTCCGCTGTCGAAGCCAACCATCGAGATGTGTACTGTAGCACCGTCAAGGATCCAATTTCTATCCGCGACAGCAAAGTAGATATCACCGGATGATTTGATCCGCTCAAGTGTTTTCCGATTCGCACCGGCAAAACGTATTCCCTGTGTTGCAATCAAGCCGGCGCGTTTCACCTTGCCGCGTTCGATCATCGCGCGAGCCTTCTCGAACCAGTAGCAGACGAGATCGGATTGTCCCGGCAGTCGGCCGTCGTACAGTTTGCGAACCGCATTCACATAACTGTCTCCCAGTTCGCCGCGCATCTTCTTGTCGCCCAGAAACGGCGGGTTGCCGACGATGAACTCGGCTTCGGGCCAGTCGGGTTCTTTGGGGTTCGCGGGGTCGGTCAGGTCGAGGATCGCGTCGCGGTTTTCGATGCTGTCCATTGGGTCGAGGACGGGATTGCTCGGCGCGTTGAAGCCGTTGAATTTCATCCACTGCAAGTAGCCGATCCAGATGACGACCTGGGCGAGTTCTTGCGCGTAGGCGTTGATTTCGATGCCGTGGAGTTGCGTCGGGCGGACGAACGGGAAGCGGTTGATCGCGTGGACCGATGCGTAGGTGAGTGCTTCTTTTTCGAGGTCGAGTAGCAAGTGCAACGATACGTAGAGGAAGTTGCCCGAACCGCACGCGGGGTCGAGGACAGTGACGTGCGCCAAGCGGTCGAGGAAATCGACGACGCACGTCTCGAAATCGCGCTTGGGCTTGCTCCCGGCTTTGCTGCCTTTCGCTTTCATCCACAGCGTATCGGCCTTCTCTTTGACCGCGCCCCATTCGCGGCGGAGCGGGGCCATCATCACCGGTTCGACGAGCGTCACGATGTCTTCGCGGCTCGTGTAATGCGCCCCGAGTTGGCTGCGCTTTTCGGGGTTCAAGATGCGCTCGAACAGCGTGCCGAAGATCGACGGTTCGACGTTCGACCAATCGAATTCCGCTGCCTCGGCGAGGTGGCGAATTTCGGTTGGCGTCAGTTCGATCACCTCGGCATCTTTGAACAGCCCGCCGTTGAACCAGGCGATCTCATCCGCACCGAACGAGCCATCCTTGTTCGCCATCGCTTCAAATAAACCCGACAGCAGTTTCGAGAGCTTCTTGGAATCCCAGCGGGTGTTCTTGATCGTCTTCAAGAACAGATCGCGCGGCAATAAATCCATATCTTCGGCGAACATGCAGAACATCAACTTCATCAAGAAATGTCCGGCGCGATGCGGTTCGATATTGCGTTCGCGCATCCCGTCGGCAACCGCAGCAAACTTGTTGGCGGCGTCTTTGGTAATCTCTTCCTGCGTGTGTCCGGGCTTGAGTTCTTCGGGTTTCGTGAATGCATATCGCAGTTTGATGAGCGTGGCGGGATCGGCCAAGCCATCGAGATCGAAGGCGTGAACCTCTTTCGCCGTGCCGGTGAAATTGGTGTGAATCTCGAAGCGGTTGAGATCGCAGACGATCAACAGCGGCGGGTTGCCGAGCGCTTCGCGGTATTGGCAAAGTTGCTGATAGGCGTCGCTGAGGTTCTTGCGTTTGCCTTTGTACTCCCATGCGAAACAGCCGCGCCGCCAAACGTCGGCAAAGCCCTTTCCGCCGGTATCTTTGACTACGCTTTTCTCGAAGGTGTACCACTCGCCCGATGGGTCCGCCTCGGCTGGCGTCGGTTCGCACAGCACTGCACATAGATTCAGAAAGTGTTCCTGACACGCCGCACGCTCTTTGAGTTCGGCGATCTTCCATTTGTCGATGAACTGTTGCGGTGTCATGGTTCACGGTCGCAGGTATGTGGCGGTCGAAGCGTGGAGTGATCTTACCGAATTTGGATCGACAAATCGAATGTGTAAATGCGACGAATAATTATCGCTATTACGATAAAAGTCTCAACGTGAGTATGTCGTTACGCGACTATCCACGCTCGGTTTTTATGCGTTCGGGGCCTACGCATCGGCTGGAATTGTCGTAAGTAAGAACGGACTCGCCAAACATCTCGCCGAGTTCACCATGATTGCCGAACCGACACAACTCCCGACGCGCAAGGCTCGCTGGTTGGCGCTGGCCGCCGCACTGCTCGGTTGGATGTTCGACGGTATGGAAATGGGCTTATTTCCGCTCGTGGCGAAGTCCGCACTCGCGGAGCTTATGGGTGCGAGCATCGGCGATAACCGCGTCGCGAACTCGTACGGCGTCATCATTGCCATGTTTCTGGTCGGGGCCGCGACGGGTGGCGTGCTGTTCGGCTGGCTAGGCGATCGCATCGGCCGCGTGCGCGCCATGACGGTGAGCGTGCTCGTCTATTCGCTGTGTAGTGGGCTGAGTGCCGCTTCGCAGGAAGTCTGGCAACTCGCAGGGTTGCGGTTCATCGGGGCGCTCGGCATGGGCGGCGAATGGGCGCTCGGCGTGGCACTCGTGATGGAGCTTTGGCCAAATTCATCGAGGGCTTGGCTCGCCGGTTGGATCGGCGCGTTCGGCAACCTCGGCTACACGCTCATCGGCTCGATCGCTTACACGCTGCTCCAGTTCGGCGGCGAAATCCCCGGTTTTCTAGTCAAAATTGGCTGTCCAGAGTCGTGGGCACTCTCACTGACCGCCAACGGAAACTGGCGGTTACTGATGCTCATCGGCGCGGTCCCGTCGCTCATGACGCTGTTGCTACGCCTGTTCGTACCGGAGTCCGAGAAGTGGCGAGCCGAAAAGAAAACCGGTCGCGTCTCGAATTGGTCGACGCGCGATTTGCTCGGCGTGCTGATCGGAGCCATTGCCGCCACTGTCATGATCTATGTCTGGGCGACCGATGTCTCGCAGTGGGGCGACTTCGATTTCAAACACACGTTGACATTGCGAATTCTCGTTTCGTTTGCGTGCCTGATTACGGTCACGACGGGCTACTTATACCCCGTGCGCTGTTACTTGCGGCGCGTGGGGTTGCCCGTCGCGGAGCGGCGTACCACTATTCGGCGCATGTTACTGGCGGCGGGTCTGAGTGGCGTACCGCTGTTGGCCACGTGGTCCGGCGTGATGTGGATGTACAAGTGGGTCGGCTCGGTAAACTTCCCCGCGCCCGCCGAAGCGATCCCGCTCATGCAAATTTCCTCATCGCTGGGTGCCGCATTCGGCTGCGTCCTCGGTGCGGTGCTGGGTGGACGGTATGGTAGACGAATCGTGTACGCGATTATGTGTTTGCTCTCGCTCATCGTCATGGTTGGCTTCTACAAGTTGAACACCCACTACGGAACCGCACTCATCTTGTCCGCAGGCCTGATGGGCATGACGACGGCCTCGTTCTACGGCTGGCTGCCGCTGTATCTGCCCGAGTTATTCCGCACGTCGGTCCGTGCCACCGGGCAAGGATTCGCCTTCAACTTCGGCCGAATCATCGCGGCCGTCGGCAACTTACAGATGGCGAACCTGTTGCGGATGTTCGACAACGACTACGGTAACGCCTGCGCCGCAGTCGGTGCCGTTTACTTCATCGGACTCATCCTGATCGCCTTCGCACCAGAAACGAAAGGGAAGCCACTTCCGGATTAGGTTGTTTCTGGATTGTTATAAACTAGTCCTCCCTTCAAGAGCGCGGGTCGTTCAGAATTAGGAGGCGAGATGCGGAAGATCAGCTCGATCGGCTCGGTTGTCTTTCACAGACCGGGCGAACTCCAAGCCAGTGCGATCGTGCATGGCTTTTGGAAACGACCACCTGCGGAGTTGGTCATCGCGTCAGGCGCGTATGGAGGGTTTGGGAACGACGTTCACGATGTCTGTGCGCAATTTATCGGCTGGCTTTACACGCAGTCGCCGGTCCCTGGCTCGTTCGGTGTGCACAGCCTGCCCGGCATTCCTTGGGCTGCGGGCGCTCACGATCAGTGGGAGTGGTACGATCGCGTGATGGCCGAGCTTGCGGCGCAGGAAATTCCCCCGGTTTTGGTCGATCTCGATGACTTCTCGGTCTCTCACCGCGGCGAGATTTTGTGGCCGCCACCCGAGAGCCGCAAGCGACGTACGGACCGTCGAACTCAGTTGCCGGGTGAGCCGTTCCCGTCGGGTTGGTACGGGCAAGGTCTTGGAGAGTTCCGCCCCAGCGACACGACCTATAATTTCTATTCGCCGGAGGAAATGCCGCCAATTCTGGTGCCACTAACCGGGTCGTTCCAGTGGCTTCGGGCCGCCCCCAAACACGCTCAGTCGATTGGTGCAAACCCCAAACGCATCGCGGCGGCGTTGAATCAACTGCTGACCGTGAACCCGACGGGCTTGCCGCAGGAATTCGTCGAGTTCTTCCGGTCGCCATCACTCTGGCTGCGAATTCGCTCCTGCACGGACTGCTACCTAAATTTGGACTCGGCCGCAGTCGGCATCCGCGACGGCTCGGGCACATTGATTCGGTTCCTGTCCGATTCGCAGGGCTGCAAGACTTGGCATTTGCACACCTCACCCTGTGGCACACGGCACTCGGTGGCAGCAACGTACCGGTTCACAGGCAGTGAATACGCCCACCTCCCAGATGGCCTCCCGCACCCGAGGGACATCACCATCTGCGCAAGCACGTTCGAGGAGTTCGTGTTTCGCTTTTGGCTAGAAAACGAGTTGTGGTTCGCGCTGCACGAAAAGGGTCGTTTGCCAGCGGGCGGTGCGGAATACATCGCGTTCTATAAGGACCGATCGCCAGACGCATAATTAACCAACCCTAAGCCCACGGACGAACGTCCGTCACTTTGCCGAAAATTGCTCGTTTTTTAGCGTAAACTGAACTGCCGTCCATTTGTTCTCGACTGTGACGGGTTGCATTTGCTCGACGGCGGCGGCGTATTTTTGCCTTGTCACGGAACCGGTTTCGGGGTCGCGTTCTTGTCGTGCTACCTGCCAGTTTGGGTGCCAGCAATGGAGTGTGTAGGTGCCGATGGGCACGTTGGTGAATTCGAAATGGCCCGTGGAATTCGTGGTCGTGTAATACGGGTGCTCCATAACGAAGAGATCGCCGATTGCCCAATATTGGCCCGATGCACTCGTGAGTTCGACGTGGCCGGATGTG
>JAYSKW010000716.1:0-2038 GCA_043726085.1 Limnoglobus sp. | reverse complement strand
TAAGAATTGTAGCTGGCTTCTATGAGGCCGGTCACACAACCGGGGCCGTCATGCCGATTTACGTGTATCAAGCGACGAATGCCGACGGCACCGACGGCGAAGTGTTCGAGGTCATTCAAACGATGTCCGCCCCCCCGCTCACCGAGCACCCGGAGAACGGCCTGCCCGTGAAGCGACTGTTCGGCACGCCCAACGCCCCGCGAACCTGGACCGACTCGCAGGCCAAAGCTAATCTTTCCGACAAGAACCTCGACCGGATGGGCTTCACGAAGTACGTCAAAAGCGGCGACGGCAAGTACGAGAAAGTCGTCGGCAAAGGTCCGAGCAATATCTCGAAGCCACCCACAGGTTAGATTACCGGTCCCACGCCTGCCGACGTCGCGGGCCGCTGATCGACCGAGTCTCTTTTAGAAACTGCGACGCAGCAAAGAGCACGAACCCGACGATTCCGACACCGATAATGGCGGTAGTCTGTCGATCGGCTTCACGGGATTTCGGCGAACGTACGGCGACCGCCGTCGGGTTGTCACAACCGCCGTCGCCTCATGCTCCCCGTGCCGATGTTGACGAGACGATCCACCCACACACCAGTATTCCGGCCAGACAGTAGTTTTTCATTTCGACCTCAGTTTGCAGTTCTATTCGCATGGTTTGTCGTCGGTAGTCTATTTCACGATTCGCCACTACGATTACGAAATTTTACTTCGGGCGGGATGATTCGATACGTTTTTGTTAGCCCGACGCGCAAGCGAGGGGAACCCGCGAGAAGGCACGAGATCGCAGAAATGACAGTAATCCCTCGCTAGCTAACAAGAATGGTTTGTTAGACCGGTGACGTGTCATTTCCTACCGTTTGAAGTATAGCCGCGACGCGGAGTCCTCGCAGCGGAGCGTGTCACCCCGATTCGGGGATTGTCTGAATGTGGGTGAAGTCCACGCGCTCCGCAACGCAAAGCCTGCGCGTCGCGGCTAATTTGCTCGTGCCTCGCGCTCATCCGCGAATCCGTAACATGATCGTTACTTACTTCCAGAGGATCGAGCAATGTCGCAGGCAGTCGTCGGCGTGAAGAATCGTCAGCTTTTCATTAACGGTCTGTGGTGCGATGCCTCGACGGGGAAGACGCTCGCCGTCATCAACCCGGCTACCGAGGGCAGCATCGCCGATGTCGCGTTCGGCAGCCGCGACGATTGTCGCAAAGCCATCGCCGCCGCTTCGGCTGCGTTCCCGGCATGGATGAAAACGACCGCCTACGATCGCGCGAAGATCCTCAAAAAGACCGCTGACCTGATGCGCGAACGCGCCGATACCCTCGCCCGTACGCTGACGATGGAACAAGGCAAACCGGTACCCGAAGCGAAGGCGGAAGTCTTGCACTCCGCCGACACGTTCGAGTGGTTCGCCGAAGAAGGCAAACGCGCCTACGGCCAGGTGATTCCCAACAGCGCCCCCGGCAAACGCCACATGACGATCAAGCACCCCGTCGGCGTTGTCGGTGCCATCGGCCCATGGAACTTCCCGATTACGCTGCAAGCCCGAAAGATCGCCCCTGCCCTCGCGGCCGGTTGCACGATCGTCTGCAAGCCCGCCAGCCAAACGCCGCTCTCGCTGATCGGCGTGTTCGAGTGCCTCATCGATGCCGGTCTGCCAGCGGGCGTGGCGAACCTGATCATGGGGTCTGCATCGGAAATTTCGGACGAATTCATGTCGAACCCGGCGGTGCGCAAGATCAGCTTCACCGGTTCGACCGAAGTCGGCAAACACCTGATGCGGCAAGCGGCGGATCAAGTCAAACGGCTCAGCCTGGAACTCGGTGGGCACGCGCCGTTCATCGTCTTCCCTGATGCCGACCCGGAAGTCGTGGCAAAGGCCGCCGTGCTGGGTAAGTTCCGCAACAACGGGCAAGTGTGCATCAGCCCGAGCCGCTTCTTCGTTCACGAAGACATCAAGAAGCGATTCACGGAAGTGGCCGTCGAAGAAGCCCGCAAGCTCAAGCTCGGTAACGGCCTCGACGATGGCGTCGTCGTCGGCCCGATGTTC
>JAYSKW010000715.1:0-6339 GCA_043726085.1 Limnoglobus sp. | reverse complement strand
CTCTCGTTTCGAGAACCGGCGCAAGTGGCGACATAAAATCGACCGGATGCGACACTTCTATGTCATTTGGAGACAATTCTATGTCATTTCGCGACAATTCTATGTCACTCCGTGCACGACGCGAATGCCGACTTACGTCGCATCGTCTCCGATTTTTTGACTTTGCGAATTCGTATGGGTGAAGCCGAAATCGGGATTCGTTTCGCCGCACGACAACGTGCGAGAGATCTTCCAACTCGGGTAAACGGGTGGGCAAGCAAGAGACTAGTTATGCCTCTAAATAGCCACTTTTCAGTAGTGCATGTGTTGACATGCAAAATACATTGGGTAAGGCTTGAATAGAATAACTTTTTGCGGAAGATGAAATGGACTTAATCTGCTTTCAGGTATTTTTCAACAATAGAATTGAGGTCGAGATTGGACGATTTGCTGCTGAAGATCGCGGTTCCTGCTGTGGTAGGTCTGGCCTCAGGTGCCGTTGGTTCACTGATAGCGCCTTGGGTTAATTGGGGTATCGAAAAAAAGCGTTTATTAATCGCTGCCCGCCGAGAGTTTCTAAAAGAATGCCGCGAGCTAATTCATTCGGCACCACCCAGAGAAGAGTTTCGAAGCAGCAACGTGTACGCGCGACTTCTGCCTCTACTTTCCTCAGGTACACGTGAGCTTGTTGAATCTGAGACCACAGACATTTTCGTTGTGGGCCGGATAGCAGAAGTGAATAGCTATGCACGGCGGCTCTTCGACGAAATTGCAAAAATCGAGCGAGAGTGGGGGCTTCTGTAGCCAACGAGACGAGCCTTACCAAGACACGATCAGGAACCAGAATGGCGAAGAAAAATAAAAAAAAGTTTGATATTCCAGATGCGATCATTCAGCCACAGCTGAATGATGGATATATTGAGCGGCTAGCAGAAATTCTCGGCAGCTCGCCAGATGAGTCGGAAAACAAGAAGCTTTTCGTTGGGAGAGCTGGTGAATTCTTTGTCGCAGCACATCTTCTACGTCGCGGCTTGAACAGTGCAACGCTTCCAGTCGACACTGGCGTCGATCTTCTGGCCCATCGCGAGTTTAGACCTGTAAACTTGTCGCTCCAAGCAGAAAACGAACTTTATCAGTTCCAAGTAAAGACCACGACAACAAACGAGTATCGAGCCTCTATGCCGGTTAGGAAGGTGCTCGAACTGTGGCATAAAGCAATCAATTTGGTGATTGTATTTTGGTCGGAGGAGACAGTCCCAAACGCAATTGTACTTCCACCGAGCCTCATCCGAATGCTTACTTCGGGCGGGCTAAAAGACCCGAGGGCCCCACTTATGACAAATGGGGATGAAGTTTCTTTAAGGATCATTGAATCCGGCGGTCGCTATTTCATCCGCAATCAGAACAACGAGGTCACTGCAATGCGGAATCGGTTTGATCGGATCGAGCCGATCGATGTTGATACTGGAATGTTACCGGATTATGTATGGTGGTCAAATGGCAAAGGGCTGCTTGAGTTCGATTCGTAACATAAAGAGTAAAACTGACAAAATGGCGTGTTGTCCTGTTAGGTCGAGCGACACTTTTTACGATCGAACCAGGTTATCGAAAAGAAAGAATACCGACTAATAAATGCGATGTTCTACGACCTCCGTTTAGCCGAAGCGCGGGGGCGCGAACTCTCGCAACAATCATGTTGTCGTTCGATGCATCCTGCCCGCGCTTCGCTCCTAGGACTACGCGGCGCGGCTAAACGGGGGACTTCCCACATCGGATTTGACTTCCGTTCGGGGAACGGTCACAATAAACAAATACGACCGATAGACGATTCCGACTGGAGATGCAGATGGAAGCCGACCACTTCGACCGCACACTCACTGCCTTCCGCCGACGGGTGCCGTTCCGGCCGTTCACGGTGGCGCTGGTCAACGGGGATCGCTTCGAGGTGGACCACCCGGACGCGCTGGTCATCCGCGACGGGGTGGCGGTATTCATCGGGCCGGGCGGGGTGCCAGTGCTGTTCGACCACCAAGGGGCAAACCAGTTCATCGGCGACTTGATGAATCAGCCAGCCGCCTGATCATCCCAAGTTGTGATCGGTATCGACGTTTAGCCGCGCCGCGTAGGCTTTGCGTAGCGAAGCGCGGGGGCGCGAACTCTCGCAACAATCACGTTGTCGTTCGACATATCCAGCCGCGCTTTGCTCCGAGGACTACGCGGCGCGGCTAAACGAATGAAGATCCTTGCTACTTGTACTCGCTCGGCTTTCGCGGCACGACGTTGAGTTTCGCGTAGTGGAAGCCACTGCTTAGCGGTGCGTATTCGCCGACGGTGTCGACTTTGGATTTGGGGTCGATCTTCGCTTCCATCGCTAAACACCAGTAGGCCGCGTTGACGGTCAGGCGGCGTAAACCGGCGTTCCGGTAATCTTCGGCACTGCCCATCGTCGTGTGGAACACGCGGGCGGTGTTGCCGGTCCACGTTTTCACCCACGCTACGGGAAGTGCAATCAATTTGGTATTCACCGCGTCATCGGACTTGCGTCCCACGAGCGGTTGGCCATCGACCAACGGCGTGCAAGCGGCGGGCAGCGTGCCGCCTTCCTTGAAGGTGCGATACACATCGGATAGCCCCCAGATGTCGCTGACGCCTTTCAGCACGGGGTGATCCTTGTTTTTCTCCACGATGAGGCCGCGAGTGGAATCGGCTTGCCAGTGCCCGTGGTGGCCGCGGAACGAACCGCCGAGGATGTCTTCGCCGAAGTCGATCCGCTTGCCGTCCTTTTTGTACTCGAAGCCGAGGAAGCCGTGGTTCGCGGTGCGGATGCCGATGATCGGCTTGCCAGAATCGAGGTAGTTGTAGAAGTGCTTCAATTGATCGTCGGGCAGCGAGATGAGCCGACTGAAGACGACGATCAGGTCTGCCTTCGCGAGATGTTCCAGACCGGGGATGTCGTGCGTGATGGTCTTGTCTTCCCAACGGATCTTCTTCGTCGGATCGACCTCGCCTTTGTCGTTCACGCTGAACAGCACCGTGCAGTGGAAGCCGTGATGTTTTGCGAACAGCTTGGCGAGCATCGGCAACGCCTGTTCGCTGCGATACTCCTGTTCGGCGGCGATGAAGACGATGTGCTTTCCCTTGCCGGGGCCGTCGCCGCCGGGGAAGGTGATCCAGAGCGGACTTTCGGGAACCGGGTGATCGGACGCCCAGACACCGTGCGATAGGAACATCAATAGGGCGAAGGCGGAACAGAGTCGCATGAGGTATCCTGGGTCAGAAATCGGGTGTCGCTACTTCGCCGAGGGGATTTCGTTCAGTGTGTAGTAGGCGTTTTTGTGGAGCAACTCGTCCTTATCTCGCGAACGAACGGCGGCCAGGTCGAACTCGTAGACGTGACCGCGGATGAGTTTGTCCAACACCAATATCGCGGACATTCCGTCGGCGGCGAGCGTCGCATTTTGCACGGTGGGTTTGGTTTGTTCGATCTCCGGACCGCCGTAACCTCCGTGGTACGGATGCGTGAAGGTGGACAATCGATACGACTTCGGGTCGTTGCCGGTTGCCGCATCGACGGGCTTCGTGAACGCCACCTTGAACCCCGTCGGCTCGATGGTGAGCTTCAGAATCTCGAACGGCATCTTGCCGCTCCATTCGAGGCGTTCGAGCGCGAACGGCTTGATGCCGCGGACCGGCCAACCGCGATTCGTGCCACCGCACACGAGGGTGCCACCGTTGGTAAACTCGACGTTCAAGATGCCGGTCGATAGCCCTTCACGGAAAGGGTAGCACGCGCCTTGCCAGACGCCGTTCACCCGCTCGGTCGTCGCCCGCATCAGGATCGAGAGCGTGTAATCGCCGAGGAACATCTGGCCGTCGAACGGCCCGAACTTGCCCTTCGTTCCGTCGACGACGAAGCCAGTGATCGAGCGGCCCATGCGGATGTACGGAAAGATCACCGCGTACGGCGTGAGTTGTTTCACGTTCTCTTTCTCGCTGACGACTCGCGATCCCGATTTCGGCTTCACGGGCACCGGCCCCATCTCGGGCGCGTATTTGTACCAGTTGAAGCTCGCTGGGTGTCCCATGAAACTGCCGGGCGACACGGCCTTCAGGCTGCACGCGCAGTTCCACGGCCCCTGGCTTTCGATGTAGAACAGCGCACCGTGTTCGTTCGCACCGATGCCGCCGGGGCTGCGCAACCCACTGGCGACCGCTTGCGTTTTCCCGTTGGCGGGCACCTTCATCACGTAGCCGCGGTAGAGGGCGTGCGAGTCGTACGAATTCGACAAGCCGAGTGCGACGTGCAGATTGCCTTCCTTGTCGAACTTCGAGCCGAAGGCGTACTCGTGGTAATTCGCGTAACCCCAGGCATCGGAAATCGTCTCGAACTTGTTCGCCTTGCCATCGCGTTTCGTGTCGGTGACGCGGGTGACTTCGCAGCTTTGCGTGACGTAGAACGCGCCGTCTTTGTAAGCCAGCCCGAAGATCTCATCGAGGCCGGTCGCGTAGAGGTGGTACGTCGGGTTCGGCTTCTTCTCGTCCAGGCCACCGATGATGTATATCTCACCATGGCGCGTACCGACGGCGACGCGGCCATCGGGCAGCGAACAGAACGCACCAGCCTCGATCACCAGATCTTTCGGGATCGCGATGTTAACGATCGGGTAGAATTCGCGTTCGCGCTCCTCGGTGCCCCACCGGTCGCCGACTTCTTCGGCGGAGAGTGGAGCGACGACGACGACGCAGATGGCGACCAGTGCGAGCAGGTTACGGAAGCAGTTCATACGTGATGGCCTGGGTGGATTTGCCCTGGGGAATGTCGAATTTCAGCAACAGTTCGGACGCCTTGGTATCGGCCGTCGCACGGAGAACGGTCCGCACAGTGGGGATGCGCAGCCGCAGTTCTTTCGTTTGGAACTGCGTCTCGGACTCGGCTTCCACCTTCCCCGTCAGCGCGCGGAACCAGAGCGTTCGCGGGGTCGGCGAGTCGAACGTCAGCGTCCGCACCAGTCGCGCTTTTTTGCCCACGATCTCTGCCGACGAACGATCGCGAATCGCCGTCTCGCCGCTGAGATAGAAGAACGTCGGGATCGAAGCCTCGTCCATTTCGTAGCCCTTAAACTGGTAGCCGCGGTTCTTGGGGTAGAGCGGGTCGGGGTTGGTGGGTGCGTCTTTGGACATGATCGGGCGGAGCGGCCACGCCGCCTTCTCGTCGGGCAGTTCGTAGATCGAAAGATCCTGTGCGAGTTGCACGCTTTTACCAGCCATGTTGAAGCCGCCGGAGCCTTGACCACCTCGATTGACTCGCACGAAGTCGCCGCGCCAGATCGCCGAGAGCGTGCCGGTTTCCGCGTTGAAGGCGTAGTTCAGTTTCTCCGGGAACCCGACCGCGATGCCGCGATAACCTGCGACACCGCTGCGGCCGCGATAAGTGCGGGTGGCGTCCGTCACGCTCAGCAGCGTCTCGACCGATTGGATGCCCGACGGGTCTTGCACGGAGGTTCCCAGCGACAAGTAATACCAGATCGCAGCGATCTGCCGATCCAAGTCGCCGTTCAAAATCGTCTTGTGAGCCGCGATACCCTTCGACCACGAACTCGGCATGATGGTACGCGGCCGGAAGGCGTTCGGGTCGCGAACGAAGTGATAAAACCAACTCGGTTCGAGTCGCTGAGGGAAGGTAATCATGTCGATGCCCGCTTTCAGCGGCGTTTTGCCGTTCACGCCGTGACACGCGATGCAATACAAACCTTTGTCGCCGACCAACTCGCGGCCGCCGGCCCGCATCTCCCGCTCGCGCACGTCTTGTTTCTTCGTGCGGCCTTCCGTCTTGGGCAATAGCATTTCGATCTTGGGGAGGGTGTCGGTGCGTGCGAGTAGCTCGGGGAGGTGCCGAAGATTCGCCTCGCCGAACTGCGGCATCCGCGTCGCCATGTACGACCGCACGGCCTCGCCGTCGTAGAGCACTTTCTTCATCGTCAGCGGTCGCAATTTCGCACCCACCAACGTCAGCGGCGGGGGGATACAGCCTTCGTCGCCGAGTTCTTTTTCGCTCGATTTGAAATACTCGTCGACATTCTCCGAGACGCCGCCGTAATCGTCTCGCTTGTGACAACTGATGCAGTTAAACGCCGTGAATGCGACCGCGAGCCGCTGCTTGTCGGCGATCGGTTCCGACTTCTTCGCGAGCGCCGCACGAATCGCCTTCGTTTGCGAATCGCTCAGCTGAAATCGCGGTGCCTTATCCGGTGCCGCGGAGAGACAACCACGGGTGACATCCGCAGACTCGAGTTCGCCGACGGGCTTCGCCGGTAGCATGTCGGCGAGCTTGTGGCACGACGCGCAGTTGAGCCGCTGGAA
>JAYSKW010000714.1:0-5365 GCA_043726085.1 Limnoglobus sp. | reverse complement strand
TTGACCGCGTGCGCACCAAAGCCGAGCGAATCGAGTGGTGCCTCGCCAGTACGTATTGCACTTGCGGCGTAAGCAAAAACACCTGCACGGGGCACTTCTACACACTAGCGAGTTGCAACCCCAACGGCTGCACGATGCCGAACTTTCGACGCGATGAACTCGCGAAAATGATCGACAAGGGATTAACGGATCGACAGATATTCGACGACCTACTGAAAGAAGCCGGGCCACTATTGTTGCGGCCGCACCTGATGCCGTGAGTCGTATCGCCTCATGACCGTTCGCGGAGCCGGTCGATTTCCGCGATTAGTTTGGCCATCGCCGCTTCGGCTTCCACGCGACGGCGCTGCTCGAGTTCCAGATTCCGTTCGGAATCGCTGAGGCGTTGTTCGGAAACGCTCAAGCGTTGTTCCGTCTGGCTACGTTCCAATCGCTCCTGATCCAGCTGAATTTCCACGCGATCCGCACGCCGTTTGGATTGTCCGAGTCGCCGTTCGGCCATTTTTAACGCCGCCTTCGTCGTCACGAGTTCCTCGGATAATTCGACCGGCAGTGCCTGGAGTTCGCCGCGAAACCAGTAGCGAACCCAGCTATCGAGAATGCCGACTTCGAGTTCGAGTTCGGGAATGGCGAAGCGCTCCTCGGCGTTCGGTTTCACGATCGCGTACTTCTTCCGTGCGTTCATTTTGAACAGCGAAAGCACCTGATTCTCCGGCTCGAACAGCAGGTAATACGGCACGTGCAGGTCGCGCTCGTAGCGTTGCATGTTGTCGACGTAGTCTTTGCGCTTGTTCGATTCGGAGACGTACTCGATCATCAGGAACGGCTTCGATTTCTCGTCGTTGTGCATGTTGTAGCTGCCGGTCGCGTCGATCTCGCCCTCATAGATAATCACCATGTTGTCGGGCACAACTCGAAGCAGATTCGAGATCGGGCCGTACTGCACGAGCAGTTCGCCGAAAATGTGAATCTCGGGACGAGCGGCACAGATCAGATCGAAGCTCTCGAGCGTGATTTTGCACTGAGTCGTTTGAAACGTGGACTGCATGAAATGCTCCAACGGTAGCGATTCGCAGTATTCGCGCGCCGCTCGCTCGTAGAACAAGATGTCCGGGTTCGTCGACTTCACGGCCATGTTTGGCACTCCAGAATGGATCATGTGAATGTATCACGAATCGAAACAGAACGGTAGAGCGATCGTTTTCACTTAGCTCATCCCGTTATAAAGTGATGTTAGGCGAATCGTTGTTCTCCCATACGAGATCCACACATGGCAAGGAGGCGAACGAGTAATCCGGGGCCGTACCTGATGCATCTCGAACTGCTACGCGATCGCATCCCGGATGCGACCCGCTTCCCGTACAATTTGCCCGCTATCCGCGGCCTGACGAAGTTGGTGTTTCACCCGAAAGTGACGTTCCTCGTCGGCGAGAACGGTTCGGGCAAATCGACGCTTCTGGAAGCCATCGCCGTAGCTTGCGGCTTGAACCCGGAGGGCGGTAGTCGAAACTTCAATTTTGCCACCCGCGCCTCGCACTCACCGCTCGACGAATGCGTACGTTTAGCGAAGACCGTGGCGACACATGGCGACAGTTATTTCCTACGCGCCGAGAGTTTTTACAATGTGGCGACAGAGATCGAACGGCTGGATGTTGGCAAATCCTACGGCGATCAATCGCTTCACGAACAATCGCACGGCGAGTCGTTTTTCGCGTTGTTTCGCAACCGCTTTCGGCAACATGGCCTCTACCTGATGGACGAACCGGAGGCAGTACTGTCACCCCAGCGTCAGCTCCAGTTTTTGTCGCTGATGCACGGATACGTTCGGGCAGGTGGGCAGTTCGTCATTGCCACGCATTCCCCGATCATCATGGCCTACCCCGATGCGTGCATCTACGTCTTGGATGGTGAAGCCATTCGCGAAATCCCCTACGCCGAGACCGAGCATTACCTCGTCACACGCCGTTTCCTGAACAACGCGCAACGGGCCATCGAAGCGTTGCTGGGCGAAGACACACCAAACAAACCGTTTTGACAGATTTAACATGATCTGAAGGATAAAAGGAATAGTTAGACTTTCGTTTTCATCCTGTTAAATCCTGTACATCCTGTCTACGAATCGAGGCGATGCGATGGCGTTACCGAAACTCCTCATTACGCTCGGCGATGTGGCGGGGATTGGCCCGGAGGTGGTGGCGAAGGCGTGGCCGCGATTGTTGGAATATTGTCAGCCCGTTGTCGTTGGCGACTCGCGATTTTTACCGCGCGATATTCCGTGCGTCAATCCCTCGACTGCCGATCTTTCGAGCGTGACACCCGGTACGGTTCATGCGGCGGCGGGGCGGGCGGCGTACGATTGGCTCGTGTACGCAATCGACGAATGTCTCGCGGGTCGAGCGGATGGCATCGTGACTTGCCCGCTGCATAAAGAGGGGCTTCATGCGGCGGGGATCGCCTTACCTGGGCACACGGAAATCCTCGCCGACCGCACGGGGGCCACATCGCACGCGATGCTGCTTTACGACGACGATCTGCCGCTCGCGGTCGCGCATGTGACCTTGCACCGAAGCCTGCGGAGCACGTTCGAGCATATTCACATCGATTCGGTGCTCGATAAAATCCGCTTGCTGAACGCGATCGTCCCGAAACTGACGGGCACGCCGGCGCGGGTCGGCGTGGCGGCACTGAACCCGCACGCCAGCGATGGCGGATTGTTCGGCAACGAGGAAGCGAAGATCATCGCGCCGGCGGTGGCGCTCGCGAAACGGGAAGGGATCGACGCCGTCGGCCCAATCCCGTCGGATGCGATATTCTTGCCGCACAACCGCGTGAAATTCAACGGCATCGTCGCGATGTACCACGATCAGGGGCACATTGCGATGAAACTTCTCGGTGGGCGGCGGGCAGTGAACGTGACGGCGGGCTTGCCGATCGTGCGTACGAGTGTGGCGCACGGCACCGCCTACGACATAGTTGGCAAAAACCTCGCGGACGAATCGAGCCTCATTTCCGCCGTGCGCGTGGCCGCACGACTGACCAGTCGTTAAGGTGATACATCAGGCACTTTCGATGAAAATGACGAGACAGTCTCATGGCACGGAAACGATTCGACGATGAAGATGAAGATGACGACCGACCGCGCCGTTCGCGACGGCGTGACGACGACGATGAGGATTTCGGCGATCGACCTCGCCGACGCCGACGCAAACCGAAGTCCGAGTTTCCGACGTGGGCATGGGTAGCGATTCCGCTCGGCATTTTGCTCGTCTGTGGCGGCGGACTTTCCGTGCTGATGTCATCGGTGCAGAAGGTGAAATCGGCAGACCAATCGAGCAAATTGAGGAACAATCTCAAGCAGATCGGGCTAGGTTTGCATGCACAACACGACACGATTGGGAATTTTGCCGTACCGTTTGCTCTGGACGACTTCAAACAGCCGAACCCCGGTCTGAGTTGGCGCGTGGGCATGCTTCCTTTCGTCGAACAGGCCGTACTGTTTGGCCAATTCGATCGGTCGAAGCGTTGGGATGACCCACAAAATCAATTCAGTTCAAATCGAATCGTGCCTGCTTACTCGACCCTGGAAGAACCGAACGGCCCCACATTTACCCGTCTGTTCGGCTTCAACGGTCCCGGCGCACTCATGGAAGCCAATCGAAAGTTCCCAATGAAACTCACGAATGTCAGCGATGGGGTATCGAATACCGCGATGGTTATCGAGGTGACGAACGGCGCAATATGGGCTTCGCCGACCGATGTGCCGTACACTCGCAACGGGCCGCTGCCGTCATTCGGGGCGGCGGGCAACGATTATTTTCTGCTCTTGTTAGCCGATGGGTCGGTTCGCAACGTGAAAAAGAATATCCCGCCCGCCATCATGCACGCGTTGATTCAAATCGACGACGGCCAGGCGGTCAACTGGGATGGATTTTAGCAGCGATTAGGATTCAATCTTCACGGCGGCTTTCTCGGCGATTTGCGTTCGGAGTTGTTCGGAGTGCTCGCGGAGTTGGGCGAGTTCTTCTTCCAGTGTCGCGATGGCTTCGTCGTTCTGTTTCAACTCGATTTCTAGCGTTCGGCCCAGCAAGCGCGACATGGCTCGCATCGTCAAGATCGCGTGCCAGCCTTTCATCATCAGTCCGCGCATCCGATAGAGCCGACCGTACTTCGACAGTTGATCCGATGCGCGCGTTAGCCGCAACAGACGTGCGAGCAGTGCGGAATTCGCCCAGTAGGTGAGGACGAATTCCAACGCGGGTAGCACGACGATGGCGAGGTCGACCCACTTCTCTTTCGCGTATAAGACTGGACGCGGTGCGACCGAAAACTTCAAGATGAACTCGACGGCGAACGCAACCCAGATGGCCGCGATCGAGATGTGCAACGCCAGCGAGAACCACGAGTACGAATTGGCTGCTTCGTTGACGAAGTATTCGAAGCCGAGTACGGGCAGAATGAGAAATGCGAACACCAGCATCGGTACGCGAAAGATGTGATCGAGCTTCGCGAGCAAATCTTTCCCCGGCACGCGCCAGCCGAGCCGCGGCAACCAAACGAGGCCGTTCATCGGGTGACACATCCCCATGCGTAGCGGGGGGAACATCGTAACGAGGATGGCCCGGCGGATCACCAGGCCCCTCGGTTGGCTTTGATGGCGACGGCGTGCGGTATAAATCGCTTCGGCCGGAAACAACGGCCATAAGATCAGCAAATTCACGGCCAAAACCCACTCTTCCAAGTTCGAGATGTCCGCCTGATGCGCGCGATGGATCACCCCCGCAACGGTGAGTAAATACGCGAACGCCAGCCAGAACATGATGGCTGCAAATGGCGGTCGGGGTGGATCGAGATCGTCGTTCGGTGTCATCGCAGCGTCCTCCTTGCTCCGCTATTCGAAAGTCGGAATGCGGGATTGCGCGAAATCGCTCTGCGATTATTCGAGTCTTTACTCGATGAAATTCACTTCAAAGGAAATACCCCGATCGTCACCGTTCTTTGCGGTCTGCAAAACGGCGTCTCCCGGCGCTCACTTCATCGACGGTGCGAATGGCGCGCTTCGTGGCTTCGCCTTCGCGGTCGCCGTTAAAATCGAAGGCTCGCCCTTTGCCCATTCGCTACGCAGAGCCAGTGCGTCCGGCGTGCTGAGGATGTCGAGTATCTCGTGCGCGCGGTGTGCGCGAAGATCGTCCGGCGAGGTCGTGCGATGGGTGGCGAGTATCTGCTCGATTCGCGTGCGGACTTCCACCGAATCGCTCGTTTTTAGTTCGTCTTTGAGCGGTTTGGAAGCGGCGGAGCCGAGTTCGGTGAGGCGTTTCGTCGCTGCATCGCGCTCGGCAAATTGCGGCGAATCGAGCTTCGCAATCGT
>JAYSKW010000713.1:0-2891 GCA_043726085.1 Limnoglobus sp. | reverse complement strand
CACGGTCGAGCCGCGTCTTGTCTTGAAGGTCTTTGAGGAACTGATCGAGCGGATCGACGAGCAATCCTCGCATGTCGATGGCGTGCCCCGTTGGCTCGTCGAGCGGCGAGCGCCGTTGCGCGGACAACGACGTTGGCGGCGGCCGTAACATGCTTTCGAGGTGCGCTTCGGCACGGCCCTGAATGCGTGCCGGTTCGGCGTAACCCATTCGCAATGCGAGTTTGCGCAACTCCTCACTCGTGTCGGGTAGCCGGTGCGTTTGCATGTCGAACAGAAGCTGTAAGCGGTGCTCGGTCTTTCGCAGAAAGCGGTACGCATCGGACAAGATGTACGTTTCGTTCCCGGTTAAGCACCCCGCGATTTCGAGGGCTTCGAGCGAGAGTAGCGTATTGCGTTGCCGCACCGCACGGAGATCGCCACCGTTGAGGAGTTGCAGAAACTGCACGGTGTATTCAATGTCGCGAATGCCGCCACGCCCGACTTTCACATCGCGCGCATCGACGCCGCCACGGATCGAACGCTGTTCCATCTGGCGTTTGAGCGCCTTCACTTCGTTGATTTCGGAGAAGCTGAAATACTTGCGGTAAACGAACGGCTCGATCGACGTCACGAACTCGCGGCCGAGTTCGAGGTCGCCCGCACACGGTCGCACTTTAATCAGCGCCTGCCGTTCCCACGTACGGCCCATTACGTCGTAGTAGCTCAGCGTGTTCGCCAGGGTCTGTGCGAGTGGGCCGCGTTGCCCCTCGGGGCGTAGCCGTAAATCGATGCGGTACGCAAATCCGGTATCGGTGTGCGACGACAACAGCCGAAGAATTTCCGACACGACCCGTGCGAAGAAATCGCTGTTCGCCGTCGGCGAGCGTTTGCCGACCGTCTCGCCTTCTTCGTCGTAAACGAACATCAAGTCGAGGTCGGACGAGTAGTTCAGTTCGTCGCCGCCGAGTTTGCCAAAGGCCAATGCCGCAAGCCGTGCGGGGGTGCCTTGCCCCGTTGTTGGGCTGCCGAACTTCTTCGCCGTGGTCCGCAGTGCGTGTTGCATCGCGATTTCGATTGACGCATCGGCGACCCGTGCGAGATCGCGGCTAATTTCTTCGAGCGGGCGATCGCGAATGACATCGTTAATGCCGATGCGCAATGCCTGCCGACGGCGGAAGCGCCGGAACGCACGCAAGACGTTTGCATCGTCGGTCGCGGCTTCGACAGCCAACCGCAACTGCGTCGTGAGTTCCGCAGTCGACGGGTTTCTCCCCGGCGGTTGCAACAGCGGTTCGAGCGCATCGGGGTCGATGGCTAACGTGTCTGCGAAGAACTGCGACGTCGCAAGCAGGTGCAAGATCGTTTCGAGGTTCCGCGATGGCACATCGAGCAACTGCGGCAAGTAACTCCGCGCCCGCGGCTGCGCCAGGAGGCGTTCGAGGTTGTTCGCGGCCATGTCCGGGTCGGCCGTCGTCGGCAGGTACTCGGTCAGTAGCGGCAGCAAAATCGCATGGTCTTCGGGGCCGACGTGCCGCGATAGCGCTGCGAGGTTTTCGCGGCCACGTGCTACATCGCGAAACGGTAACGGAGTGTGCATACAACGATTATGTCAGAACCAGCGGGCCGGTCGAGTGCGCGTTCTGATTCGTTACACGTATCCTTCGCGGATGAGTGCCCGCAAACCGGCGATGTGGCGGCAACAATTTCGGGACAGAAAACCCATACATTCGCAGGTGCAATCGGTCGGTTTGCCGACGCGAACGTGGTAGAGATTGCCGAGGCCGAGGCGGTGGACTTCAAAGCCGCGACCGCCGATTTCGCAGCGAATTTCGCGGAACGTGTAATTTTGTGAGACGTTGCCAACTTGGATGCGGAACACCCCGACGCCACGCTCGTCGCGCTCGCGGATGAGTCGGATCGAACGGGGATTCGCCATCGGTTTCGCCACACTTTGGACTGTTTCTGTGCCACGCATTCATTAGAATTCTAGCGAAACACGAACTGCGTTCCGGAATGAGTTTTCACATGCGTTTCACGAAGATGCACGGCCTCGGCAACGACTACGTTTACGTCGACGGTTTCGCCGAAGCGCCGATCGCCGACCCCGCCGCAGTCAGTATCGCCGTCAGCGACCGGCACTTCGGCATCGGCTCCGATGGCCTGATTCTGATCGTGCCTTCGGACAAAGCCGACGCCCGAATGCGGATGTTTAACGCCGATGGTACGGAAGCCGAAATGTGTGGGAACGGCCTGCGTTGCGTGGCGAAATATGTCTACGATCACGGCATTTGCAAGAAGCTGCAACTGCGGCTCGAAACGGGGCGTGGCGTCCTTACGGTGGACCTCGAAACCGAGGGTGGCAAAGTTCGCCGCGTGCGGGTGAACATGGGCGCGCCGATCCTCGAAGCGGTGAAGATACCGACATGGCTACCCGGCGATCCACCGGTGAATGCGGCACTCGTTGCGGGCGATAAAACCTTTCAGGCCACGTGCGTGTCGATGGGCAACCCACACGCGGTGATGTTCGTCGGCGAGGAATATTTCACGCCAACAGGCCGCGATCTCGTGGCGATTTACGGACAGCTCATCGAGAACGCGAGCGCGTTCCCGAGGCGGATTAACGCCCACTTCGTGAAGGTGCATTCTAAAAACGAAGCGACGATGCGGACGTGGGAACGCGGTAGTGGAATCACGCTGGCATGCGGAACGGGGGCGTGTGCGGTCTGCGTGGCGGGCGTGTTGACGGGGCACACAAATCGCATATTGCTCGCGCACTTGCCCGGCGGCGATCTCGAATTGGAGTGGTCTGCGGCGGACAATTCGGTGTATATGACTGGTCCCGCCACGGAAGTGTTTAGCGGCGAATGGCACGGAGGCTGACATGAAAATCCGAAACCCGAAGCTCATCCGCG
>JAYSKW010000712.1:0-1044 GCA_043726085.1 Limnoglobus sp. | reverse complement strand
GCGCGCGGCCCGTCACGACCGACATCGCGTACCGTAAAAAACGGGAACGGACTTCGGTCGCAATCGAAACGGTTTCGATTAATTCCGCCATCGCGTGAGAACCTCAGTGGTACTGTACGTAAGTTCAAACACTATACCGGACGTTCCCGATTTGGGAAGGCACGTGGCCAACGAAAAAACCCTGCCAAAGCAAGATGCGGGCAGGGTACACGATATCTGTTCCGGCATCAATTCCAGCGTCGAGACGCGATTTCAGCTTACTTTTCCGACTTCACGGTACCAACGGTTGCGGTCGTTTTCGGTATCGGGTAACTCGCTAAAATCGTGTCGAGGTCTTCGGAATAATCGGCGGGCACGTCTTCGAAGCCTTTCAAGTTCCAGATCATCATCAGCGGCCGATATTGTGCCGTTTTGTGTGCGGTCGTCAGGCCGGTGCGGAGTTGTTCGATCGTGCGTTCGTCGATAGAGCCTTTGCGATAAACGACGACCGTTGCGGGAAACAGCTCCGATTTGCAGATCACGCGAAGCTGTTTCGCGCCGCCCGGCTGCAAATTCAGGTAGCCCGCGTACGCCGCCGCATCGATGAGTGTCGCATCGCTTTCGCCGTTCGCCACCGCGTTCAATGCTTCTTCGGATGTCAGCCCTTTTTTGGACGATGTCCGCGCACTCGTCGCAGGCAGATTCGCACGGGCTTTATCGATGTACGCGATGCAATGACCTTTCGTACCACGTGGGATGGTCAGGCACTCGCCTTCGAGTTCGCGGAGGGTTTTCGCCGTGCAGTCTTTGTGAACGACGACATAGGCTTGCAGCGTGCGGCCTTGTGGCATAGCGAGCGCGAGCGGGATAAACTCGGGGTTTTGCTTGTGGACCCACGCAAATTCATAGCCGTGGAACACGCCGATGTGTAGCTTTTCGTCGTGGATGTTTTTCGCGAGTGCGAATGCATCGGCGTGAATTTCAACATCGCCGGTGAGGCCGGTTTGCTTCTCGATCAGCGTGCGGAATGGCCGCGACAACGCCTGAACGAGGCTCGGTTGCACG
>JAYSKW010000711.1:0-1961 GCA_043726085.1 Limnoglobus sp. | reverse complement strand
ACGTGGCTCGCTATCATCAACGGCGAAACGCGCAAGCGACGTTTTCGCACAAAAGGCGGCGGCATAAGTGCATTATCTGATACTGCGCTGTAGTGTTAGACACGGCAGCAGAGTCTTCACTAACGTGGAGTTAGTGGAAGCCGACTATTGGGATGTTGCCCGTGCGAGGCATTACAAGCTGGATAGTTACGACTACGTAGCAATAATCGATAGGCAGTTAGTGCCGTTGAAGAGTGAAAAGCTATCGCTTCTCGAAACCGAAAAACGTCTCAATAGTGAAGCCACAAATTAAAATTATATTGGATTCGCAGCAGTAACTCTTCAAAACCGAACGCAGATTGCTTGTCGGTTTTCATCCATTATCCCGTGATCGACGAGTCCGATCTTAAGACGCGAGAAGTTCCGATCTACGTCTTCTTCCACAAGCGATGGCCACCGACGGCACAGACGACGGCGGAGGATTGCGACCCGGAAAAGGTGTTGAAGAATTTCGCCGACCAGACCGGCGTGACGTACGAGTTCGTCAAACGCAAAGTTCGGCGATTGGTCGTCGAGAAGCCTGCGGCTGCGACGCCGATGAACGAGAAGAAGTAAACAGATCCGCACACTTCACGCCCCCGCGCTCCGCTCCGCAAAGCCTTCGCGTCGCGGCTAAACGGGGACCGCGTTACCGCACTTTCGCTTTGAACTTCACGATGCCACCTTGGCCGGGTGGGACGCTGCCGGGGATGGCGAACTGGACTACGACCGAACCGGCGTCGTTGGCCTCGGTGGTCGGGTTCGATGGGCGATCCGACTGGGCGGAGCCGACGACGTATTCGAGGCGGCCCGATAGGCTGTCGCTGATAATCAAGTCCGACACTTCGCGATTCGTGCTGTTTTTGTAGGTGATTGTGAACGTCACCGTGTCGCCGATCTTCACGCCAGAGGTCGGGTCGACCGATTTCGTCACGAGAAACTCGTTCGAGTTCGTAATCTCTTCTACGCCAATCGACGACTGCACCACCTGCACACCGACGACTTTGTAAACCGCTTTCGCTGGCCCGACGGTGCCAATTAAAGTGTCGAGCGCGATGCGGGCGACTTGCACTTGTGGGCGGATGGCGGTGTCGAAGGCGATCGGCTTCGTGAGCGAATGGAGTGCCGCGCTCGGTACTCGCAACGCGAGTGCGCTGCTTCCGAAGCGTTGCATTCCGGCTTCGGCACGCAGCGAGTATTGCATACCCGCGATGCCGAGTTCGGACTTCTGCACGCAGAAGCGCGGCACGCAGATACAGACGCGGTTCGACGTCGTGACGCGGCGCTTGTCGCCGGTGGTGAACTCGACGGCAACATCGGTCGGATCGAGGCCGCCGAGCTTGTCGTTCCGGCCGATGCCGAGGCGCAACCCTTTGTCGTTGCCGTCGGTGAAGCATTCTTCACCGGGGAACTTCGGGCCGGAGATCGGGTCGTAGAACGGCACGCCCTGCCAACTGATGCACGGCGGCGCGACGGGGGCGGCGAGGGAACGATCGCCGGGCAGCAGCACGGTGCCGGCCACGACGTGGCGCATCAGGTCTTCGCGCGTCGGCTTGCGGTTGCCCAATCGGACGATGGCGACGATGCGCCCCGCTTTCATCGCGGCATCGATCGCATCTGGCTCGGTGCTTACCGAATCTTCGTATGGCTTGTCGGGCGTCGTCTTCACCGGCACCGCGTTGTTCGGATTTTCGAGGTAAATCACCTTCGTGATGAGTACGCCACCGAGGGCTTTCTCGATGTCGCTTTCGCTGAACGCGATCGGCGCGTAATACTCCATGTAGTTCATGTTCGGCCGCGGAACGAGGCTGCCACGGACTTCGATTTCCGGGTAAAGCGTCGCGTCGGGCTTGTTCGGCAGGCCCGCGAGTTCCAAGCGATAGACGTAGCCGGGGCGGAAGGCGAACAGGCTCGGCGCGGCAAACATCTTCGCGTTCGGGCTA
>JAYSKW010000710.1:0-1460 GCA_043726085.1 Limnoglobus sp. | reverse complement strand
GGGGGAATGCGGTGCGCCTTGCGCGGCACGAAGCCGATCGACCAGCCGCGCAAAACGCCTTGCTCGTAAAGGCGAAACACATCTTCCGCGAAGGCGACTCCTTTCGCGAACCGGGTCTCCGCCACGATCCGACGCGGTTGCACATCGAGCCACGCACACAACCCGATCGGCGGAAAGTGCGTGCGGTTGTGCGCCCACAGCACGACCGGATTCACCAGGTAATCGTCCAAGTTTCGCAGCCCCGTCGGCACGACCACATCGCCCGCACGGTCGGCATCGAGCGTCGTAATCACGCTGCGGATCGTCAACTTCCCGGCATCCAGGTTCAGCGTCCGCGCGCCGACCGGATCCGCACGAATCGTCGTCATCATCGAAAGATCCTCCTTAAAAAATGGTTTCACCCGTTCGGTAACATCGGCCGGTCGAACTTCGGGTCGGCGAACGGTTCCAACCCTCGGCTGCGGCGGATTTCGTTGTAAGTTCGCAGCCCCATCTTCGCGTCGAGTTCGTCGTCCTTCCGGCGCTGGTCCGAGTTGCGCGGCGAACAATCGGGGAACTGAATCGCGATGTCCCGCCCGTAACGGCGGCCGAGATCGCGGGTCAACGCCTGGCCGATCAGATCGAGTTTCGGTTGCACTGTTCCTTCGCAAAACATCGCGCGGGCACCGAACCAAATGTCCGCGCCGAGGCCGATGTTGTCGACGATTCCCGCCACAGGTGGTGGCACGCGAAACATCGCGAAAATCTCTTCGCGGGTCATTCGCGTCGAGTTTAGGAAGTCCATTTCGGCGGGTGTCAGCGTCCACGGCGACGCCTTCAAACCTTGTTCCAGCACCATGGGGCGATGCCAGTTTTCGCTGCCGCTGAACTTGTTTAACAGCTTGTCTTCGAGGCGTTTCACCGTCGCGTCGGTCAGCGATTGATCGGTCTGAAGCACCACGCCGGGCCGTGAGCCGGCGAGGAACGTCTGGTGTCGCGACTTCAGCAATTCCGAGTTCGCATCGATCGTCATCACGTTGGCTTGCATCGGCGACAGGCCGTAGTGCGGGTCGAGCGGGTTCGGATATTTCAAGTGGATGATTTCATCGGGCGAGAAACTTTCCGACGGCGAGCCGGGCGGCGTGATGCGATACTCTTTCACGTAGGTTTGCGCATCGGGGACCACCTTCACCCACGGCGTCGGCACCACCCAGATTTCCCCCGGCGAACCGTTGCCCTGTTGCGGGGCCACGTACCAGAAACAATTCCCGGTCAGTTCCAGATACACCACCGTGAGGTACCAAAGTTCCCACGCGGTCAGCCACGGATTCGGGTTCTCGAGGAGGCGGCAAAGCGGGTGCGTGTGCGGCAACGCCACTTGCTCGTGTTCGGCTTGGCCCGTGTTGGAAAACAGGAACGGCTTCTGCTTCGCCACCTCTTGCGCGATCGCATTCACCGACACGTACACCCACGACTGGTAG
>JAYSKW010000709.1:0-16705 GCA_043726085.1 Limnoglobus sp. | reverse complement strand
CGACCGTTCGGGAACGCTCGTCGCGCTCGATGGCGGCCTCGATTCGGGCAGCACGTTGCTCGAATATCTGAACGGTTACGACACCGCGAGTTTGTGCATCAACTTCGATCCGGCGAACTTCCTCATGAACGGCTTCGACCCGCTCGACAGCCTGTTGGCACTCCGCGGGAAGATCATCCATAGCCATGCGCGGGATGCGCGAAAAGCGAGTACGAGCGGCGTGCCGGTGGAGGTGGCCGTCGGTGACGGAGACATCGAATGGATCGCGTATCTGGCGACGCTCGAGTCGATCGACTATCGCGGTTACCTGTGCATCGAACGCGAAACGGGCGACAATCGCCGCGCCGATGTCGATGCCAGCGTGCGGTTCCTACGCCGGTTCGTCAGCACCGTGGCGGTATCGTGACATGAACGAAAATCCCTACCGGCTACTCCCCGCCGTCGCCATCGTGCTCGAACATCCGCAACTCGTCGCAGCGCGTGGCGACTATGCGCATGAAGCAATTGCGACTGGCGTACGAGCCGAAATCGAGGCACTTCGCCAAAAAATCGTTGCCGGTGAAACCATCGCGAACGATGTCGATGCTCTCGTTTCCCGTGTGATCGCACGATTGAGCGAAGACAATCGCTCGACGATTCGCACCGTCATCAACGCGACGGGAATCGTGCTGCACACGAATCTCGGTCGCTCGCCGATGGCCGAATCGGCAGCGCTCGCGGCGTACGAAGCGGCGCGGGGTTACCTCAATCTCGAACTCGATCTCGGCACGGGCAAACGATCGTCGCGGCAAGATAACGTGCGCGATGGCTTGTGCCAAATCACCGGTGCGGAGTCGGCGACGTGCGTCAACAACTGCGCGGCCGCAACGGTGATCGTGCTCCGAACGCTGGCGATGGGCAAAGAAGTCATCGTCTCAAGGGGGCAACTGATCGAGATCGGCGGGAGTTTCCGCATCCCGGATATTATGACTGTCAGTGGGGCGTCACTCCGCGAAGTCGGCACGACGAACATCACCCGCATCGGCGACTACGCCGCCGCAATTGGCCCGAACACTGGCGCGATCATGCGGATTCACACGAGCAACTTTCGCGTGCGTGGCTTCACGAAATCCGTCGGCATCGAAGCGCTCGTCGAACTGGGCCGCAAGCAGAATATCGCCGTGATCGACGACGTGGGTAGCGGGGCGGTCGTCGATTTTGCGAAGTTCGGGCTGGATGGCGAACCGCCGATTACGGAAGGGATTCGTGCCGGGGCCGACGTGGCATTGTTCAGCGGCGACAAGCTGCTCGGTGGCCCGCAGGTCGGTGTCATCGCGGGCAAAAAGAGTTGGATCGAACGCATCGAACGCGACCCGATGATGCGCGCACTTCGCCTCGACAAAATGACGCTGGCGGCACTCGAAGCGACGCTGCGGCTCTATCGCGACCCCGTGGCGGCACTGCGAGAGATTCCCACGCTGCGAATGCTGACGATGCCACTTCACGAACTGCGAATGCGTGCCGAAGCGTTTGCAGAACGGTTGCGGAGTGTCCGTGCGTTGTCAGCGGTGGAAGTGCGCGATGACATCGCCTACGTCGGCGGCGGTTCGCTGCCCGATGAATCCCTGCCGACAGTCGTGGTGGCCGTGACAGCCCACCATCACTCGGAAAGCGCGATGGCCACCCGACTACGAACCGCAACGCCCGCCGTCGTCGGTCGCGTGCAAGATGGCTGCGTGCTCTTCGACCTCCGCACCGTGTTCGACCGTCAACACGACGACCTATTCGCAGCGATCTGCCACGCGGCAGATCATCCTCAGTCCGATTCTGCGGCGATTTGACGGTAGATCGCGCGGGCCTTGTCGAAGGCTTTCTCCGCGTCGGCGCGTTCTTCGAGCTTGATGTCTTTCATTCGCACCTTCCACAATTGATTGATCGTACCCAGGCACCACTTCGCGCTCGCTTTCGAAGCGCGAATCGGCTTGCCATCGACTTTCACGAACACGGGGTTCGTGTGCATTTGCGGGAACGTCCGAAGCGCCACCCAGGAACTGCGCTCGAGAGCGACGTCGAAACGGACCTCGTGCAGTTGCTGATCGGCAGGCACATCGCGCGATGCAAGCACTCGTCCGTTGACGACGAGTTCGACGCGGCGCGTGGCGTCCGGTGCTTGTTTCCCGCCGTTGGATGTGCCGAGTATCATGTATCGGTCGAAGGCCACTTTCGCGGTCACGGGTAGCTTTTCGCCCGATTTTGCCTCAATCGTGTCGCCCAGTTTCCCGGTGCCGACTTGGAAGTCGAAGCTGTGCGCGTAGCCATCGGAGACGTACGAGCGACCCGCCGCGATGCCTTTGCAGAAGGCGGAATAATCGATGAGATCCGGTTTGCCGAGTTGCACGTAGACGCGACCCTGACCGACGCGGTGGCCGGTCACGCAGGGGAAATCGGTTTCACCGGAGACTTTGAGCGGGAAGCCGCAGTTCAAAATGTGGTACCAACAGTTCCATTCGGCCACGCGATCGGTGTCCATCGCGCTGATGAAATCGCAGACGCCCAGTGCCGTCGTCACGCAAATCTCTTGTGCGCCGATGCCGTTCATTTCGGGGATGATGAGGTTCGGCAGTTTCCCGCGCGTGCGGTCAGTGCCCTTGCGGATTTCGATCTCGCTCACCTTGCCATCGCCATCTTCGTCGAGTGTCGCGAACGGCTCCGGCAGCGGCCACGCTCCGGCGGCGGCCTCGTCTTTCGAGAGGAACCCCTTGCCACCTTTATCGAGCGCGACGAACAGCCATCGCGTACTGCCTTCGGGGTTGGTCTCCAAGCCGTTCGCCGAGTGCGCGTAGCCCGTGACGGCCCCCTGCGCTTTCGCCCAGGTCATCAGTGGCGTCGTCCAGGTCGGCCAGCCTTTCGTCTTGGTGCCTTCGGAACCAGGGTAGGTTTGGTCCTTCAAATTGAGCAAATTCACGTGGCCGAGCGCCTGCGAACCGAACCCGCTGACTTCGACATCGTACTTCAGAATCGTGTACGGCTCGCTCCGCTCCCACGGTTTCGCATCGAAGAACTTTCGCTGAAAGTCGTAACACGGCCCCCAAGTCAGACAGCAACCGACGTTCAACCCTTCGCCTTTGACGTGCAGAAACATGTCTTCCGGCATGATGCCTTCGGTCGGGCTGGTGTAGTGGGCGCAACCCGCCGCGTGGATGTGGTGGTCGCCACTGTAAAAACCGTAGTCGGCAGGATTGATCCAGCGCTGCAGCTTGAACGTGAACGGCTGTTCGATCGGCGGCGCGTCCGGTGGCGGGTTGGTGAAAACGCCAGGCTTGATCTCGGTTTTGACGAGTAATTTCACGTCGATCTTCTGCTGAATCACCTGATACTCCGGCCCGCGCCCATACTCGACCGTGAACGTACCCGGCGGGAGCAACACCGTGCCGCCGTCGGCACGATACACCTGTTGCTGAAAGAACAGATCCACTCCGAGGCGTTTCGCTTGCGCGGGGTAGATGTGCCCGGCAGCATCTTTGAACGTGAAGCGGCCCACGGTCGGTTTGCCGTCGAAATCGAGCACTTTTAACTTCACCGGAATTGCGGGCTTGATGTCGAACAGCACCGGTACTTCGCCGCGGAAGCCGAGGTCTTGCGTGCCCTGTCCCACATCGAACGCGACCATGATCTCTCGTTTGCTGGCCTCGCTGGAGTAGATAAGCGCGATGGCGTATTCGACCGTCAACCCGCTGAGTTGCGCCGTCATCGGCGGCGTGGTGTACATCTCGAGTTGTGCGAATCGTTTAATTGCGTTTGGGTCAGCCTTCGGGTCTTTGTCGTTGCGGCCCTGCCCGGAGTAGACCGGCCCGGCCTGCGGGCTGCCGATCGTCAGCTTCTTCTTGATCGATGCCTCGTTCATCACTTTCACGATGACCGGCGTGTAGCCGCTTTGTTGCAGCTTGACATCGGCCGGCCCACGTGCGACTTTCACTCGCGATTCCGGGTTGATGTTCACGGCGAACGTCACGGCTTCGTCGAGGATTTTTTGCACCGCCACGGGGTTCGGTTCGTCGATGGCGGCTTGTAAGGACTTCGCGAACTCGGCCGCGAACGGCCGGCCGAGAAAGTCCATCGACTTCATCACTCGTTCCGCATTCGCCGCGAGCGGTTGCCCTTCGACACCCGCAACGGGGATGAGTTTGTCATCGGACAGAACCGGCAACGCGATAGCCAAAATACACGCACAGGTCAGCAGCCGTTTCATCGGTTACTCCAGCAGCAGGGTAGAGGCGGACCTATAGTGTGACATCACGCGGTAGGTGTACGCCACGAATTTCGCTCGCTTTCCGCTATAATCAACCAACCTGGGTCCGCGAACATTCCGCCGGAAGTGCCGATGAAGATTGTGAACTATCCTCACCCCGCGTTGCGTACGAAGTGCAAGCCCGTTACGAGCATCGATAAAGACGTGCAACTGGCGGCGGGGCAGATGCTCGAACTGATGTACCGGCACGAGGGCCTCGGGCTCGCCGCGCCGCAAGTCGCCCTCGATTATCAGATGATTGTGATCAATTTCGCCGGGAAGGCGGCCACGAAGGAAATGGAACTCGTGGCGATCAACCCGGTGATCGTCGAGCAAAAAGGCATCGACAAAGACCGCGAAGGCTGCCTGAGTTTCCCAGGGTTGTACCAGGACATTCGCCGCGCGAAAACGGTCAAGGTGCAGTATTACTCGCTCGATGGTCAACTCAAAGAAATGATCTGCTCGGAACTGTCTGCCCGCATCTGGCAGCACGAAATCGACCACCTGCACGGCACCGTGTTCATCGACAAAATGGGCCTACTCGCGAAAGTGAGTTCGAAGCGGTACATCGAAGATTTCATCGCCGACTTCAACGACGACAAGAAAAAAGGCCTGTACCCCGACCTCGAAGCCCGCCTCTAATTCGAGGATTTCACCGAATGAAGATCGTCATGATGGGCACCGGCACGTTCGCGGAGCCGACGTTTGCGACGCTGATTGCTGCCGGCGAAAATGTCGTCGGCCTCGTCACGCAACCGGACCGCGAGACGGGTCGCCGCACTGGCGCGTCGCGGCAAGTCGGCGAGGGCATGGCGACCATCGCGGCCGCGCACGGCATCCCCGTGATTCAGCCTGCGAACATCAACTCGCCGGAGGGCCTCGCCGAACTTCAGGCACTCGCGCCCGATCTCGTCGTGGTCGCGGCATATGGCCAGATTTTGAAGCCCGATGTAATTGCCACGCCACCGCTCGGCATGATTAACGTCCATGCGTCGTTGTTGCCGAAGTATCGCGGCGCGGCCCCCGTGGCGTACGCCATCTGGAAGGGCGAAACGCACAGCGGCGCGACGATCATCCGCATCACGCCGGGCCTCGATTCCGGTGCGATGCTCGCCCAAGAATCGATGAAAATCCAACCGCACGAGACCGCAGGCGAACTCGAAACGCGACTCGCGCCACTCGGCGCAAAGTTGTGCCTGAATGTGGTGCAACAACTGAAACTCGGCCCCGTAATGGGCACGGCACAAGATGCCGCACTCGTTTCGAAAGCGCCGAAGCTGACGAAGGAAATGGGCGCGATCGACTGGGCGAAATCCGCCGACGAAGTCGCGTGCCACATTCGCGCGATGCAACCGTGGCCCACGGCATACACCTTCTTCCACCGACGCGGCAAAGAGCCGATGCGCGTCATGATCTGCGACACGGCCCCCTTAACCGTCCGGTGTCCTCCCGATTTGTCGCCGGGAACACCCTTCATCATCAGCAAGTTTCCGAAATCGTTATTCGTACTATGTGGTTTGTTGACGAACAGACAGGAACGCAGCATGCTGGAAATTCTCGCACTGCAACCGGCCGGCAAGAAACGCATGACGACCTCCGAGTTCCTGCGCGGCTACCCGATTCAAGACGGCTACCGCTTCAGCCCCGAGCCGGCGGCGTGATATGATCTGTTATGTTTGACCAGCCCGCAGCGCAAGCTTGCGATGCGTGCTGGTTATGTGTCTTTTTCGGCGACGTGCAGAATTGACTGAATGCACAATTTTAGGAGGCAACATGCGATCTCGCTTCGATCTGACACCGATTTTGTCGCTACCGATTCACCAGCGAATCTCCGTCGTGAAAGCGATCTTGGACAGCATCGCGAACGACATCCCGCAGCCAGACTTCGATGGTGAAGTGAAGGCCATGATCACCGACGAACCACACAACATCGAAAATGCCGACGGTAAGAAACTATGACCACTGCCCGACAAGTTGCTGCGGATGTGCTGGACCTCGCTCGCGCTCGCAAGCATTATGCCTCCGAACTCGTCGACGATCAGCTCTCGAAAACGAAGCTCATACCGCAAGATCGTCGCTTCGTCACGCAGTTGGTGATGGGCGTCGTTCGTCGGAAGGCCACGCTCGATGCGATCCTGACGCCGTTCGTGACCCGCCCGCCGCACGCCGTCGAACCGCGATTGTGGGACATCCTCCAACTCGGTGCGTTTCAGTTGGTGTTCCTGACGCACGTGCCGAAACACGCTGCCGTTCACGAGTCGGTCGAACTCGCCACCTACATCGGCAACGCGAAAGCCAAAGGGTTTTTGAACGGCGTGCTGCGCCGCGTCAGCGAACTCATCACCGATGAGTTCGTCGATTACGGTTGGATGAACACGGTGCCGTTCGAGCAAGGCAAAGCGGGGCCGTCGTATCGCAAGCTCAATCGCGACGTGTTGCCGAACCCCGAGGAGAACTTCCCCGAATATTTGTCGGCAGCATTTTCCTGGCCGCGCTGGCTTGCGGAACATTGGCTTCAGCTTCGCGACGAAGCCGCCTGCGTGCGGCTCGGCTTCTGGTTCAACGCGCCGCCACCGCTCTGGCTGCGAATTAATAAGCGGAAGTGCGACCGCGAATCGTACCGGCTCAGCCTCGCCGCCGCGACCATCGATGCCGAACCCGGCGAGCATCCGCAATCGTTGAAACTCCTCGATAGTGCATCGGTTCGCGATCTGCCGGGCTACGACGATGGCGACTTCACCGTGCAAGATATATCCGCAATGGCGGTGGCCACGGCGATGAACGTGTCGCCGGGGATGCGCGTCCTCGACCTTTGCTCCGCACCCGGTGGCAAGACGACCCACCTCTCGGAATTGATGCAGAATCGCGGCACGATCGTCGCCTGCGACATCGACCCGAAGCGGCTCGAAACGGTGACATCCCTGTGTCGGCGACTCGGTGCCACCAACGTGGAAACGCACCTGATCGCGGAGAACGGCGAACTGCCAGAGGGGCCGTTCCATGCCGCGCTCGTCGATGTGCCGTGCAGCAATACGGGCGTACTCGGACGCCGCCCCGAGGTGCGCTGGCGGCTCCGCCCGGAAGAACTCCCGCACCTGATTCGGCTACAAACGAAGCTATTATTCCAGGCAATCGAGCGCGTGAAGCCCGGTGGCACGATCGTCTATTCGACGTGCAGCATCGAACCCGACGAGAACAGCGGCGTCGTAAATGCCGTGCGCCGTGGCATCCGCGATCTGACGCTCGAAGCCGAACACCACTCGATCCCCGGCCAACCCGGCGACGGCAGCTACTGGGCACGCCTGCGAAAACCGGTGTGAATTCGCCGCGACGCGCAGGTCGTGCGGCTTATTCTTTAAGGCTTTTGCCCGTCGTCAACCGCGTCCACTCGGCTCGGTAGTTGTCGTAGGCTTTCCGTCCGGAATCGGTCAGGCGATATTCGGTCAGCAGTTTGCGATCGACGATACGCTTACTCTCGCTCACGTACCCGGCGGCCACCAGTTTGGCTGCGTGCGCCGATAGGTTTCCTCGCGTCAAGCCGGTCGTCCCGAGAACGAAGTTGAAGCTAGCCGACCCACATTCGCTGAGCACAGAGACAATCGCCAATCGCGCCGTTTCGTGAATCATCGGATCGAGGAGAATCGGTTCGATCATGCCGACGCCTCCGCATCGTCTCGCTCATTCCCCACCGTGACAATCGCTTGAGTCCAGGTCGTCCAACGAGTTTGCAATGAGGCCGTTCCGAGGAGGACGAGAAACAACGATAGAAAACAGCGCGGAGTGTATTCCCATTTGCTCAAAAAAAACGGAGTGTAGGCGAGTAACACGGACGCGGCGAAAAGTAAATCTTCCCAGAACTGGAATGCCACGAAGCGAACTACGAAATACAAGACGGTTAGGACCAGACAGCACAACGAAAGATTTTCCATGATTGCGGTTAACGACACGATCGGAAATGGGAAGATCTTGCCGACCATACCTGCGAACAAAATGGAATAACAAACGAGTACGATAACCGTCAATTTCCAGGGCAACGCCGTTCGGTGCGATTGCTCTTCGTATCGAGCAAAGACCGTCACGACGCAGCGCTCGCGCTGTCGTTTCCACCATAAGAACGTCAGGAAAAAGTAGAGTAAGTATCCGGCGAGTAAGCCGAACATCGCGAAGGGAACGGAGGCGATCGACCGACCGGAATGCACGTACACCAGCGCTGGGCCCAACACGCCGATGCCCATGGCGATGTTGCCCGCGATCGTGGCTCGCGACGCCTCGCGCATCCGCCGGGCTTGCCATGCCGCCCGTCTCGCATCGTGGAGCTTTCGCATCTGAGTTGCAGTCGGAAGTCCATCCGCCACTGATGTGTCGACCATGATTGGCTCGTTGTATTCGTGCCAAACCTGTTTGCAGTGCAAACAAGTCTACACAGATTACAACAGGACTTCAAGCGGATTCTCGCGAGTTGCACGAGGTGGTCGCCTCCGGCGACGATCGCGTCCATCGAGATCCTTACGCCAGCGGGGCTTTGGTCTTACCGCCGCCGCCGCCCTTTTTACCGCCGCCCTTCTTGTCGCCGCCACCTTCGTTGGGTGCGGACTTGCCGTTGCTGGTGTCGTCGCGGGTTTTTGTCTTGTTCTCGCCGAGGAGCACGCGCGGGTTCAGCACGACTTCGTCACCTTCGGTTAAGCCTCGCACGACTTCGATCATCTTGTCGTTGAACTTGCCGAGGACGACTTCGCGTTCTTCGTGCCCCGTTGCGGTGGCGACGAACACTTTGCGCTTCGGCCCGGATTCTGCGCCACCGATGACCGCTTGAAGCGGTACTGCGAGTACCGATTCGGTCGCGTCTTCGACGTGGATCGTCACTTCGGAGTTCATGTCGGGCTTCAGCCCCTCGACCGATTCTTCGATGAGAACGAGCGTCTGATATACCTTGACATCGCTGGAGAAAAAGTCGGCTTGGCTGGCGACGGCGGCGACGCTACGAACGCGGCCGCTGAACACGCGATCCGGGTACGCATCGACTCGCACGGTGGCGCGTTGGCCTTGGCTGGCGATGCGATACTCTTTGTCGCGGACGCTTTCGCGAACGACGGTCAGCGAGTGTTCCGATTGGCTCATCAGGCGTGCGAACGGGTGAATGTTCGTCAGCATCCCGGCCCGCAGCGATTCGTACATTCCGGTCGAAATCCGCTCGTCGCCGCGAATCCGCGAGACGAGCGCTTCGTGAACCCGCGTGTTGACTTGCATCCGGCGAAGGTCCGGGATGCGCATCATCTTTTGGCCTTCCTTGACCTGTTCGCCCTGCGCGATCAGCCCTTGTTGGTTGCCGCCGAAGCGGCTCGATTCGGGCTTGATGTACACGACCATTCCGTCTTGCGGCGAGTAGATTTTGCACTCGGCGATTTGGTCTTCCGTGTCGTTGAGGCGTTCTTGTTCGCGTTGGAAAATCGACAGCTTCGTCTTGCGTTCGGACTCGGCTTGGATCTCTTTTGAGCGAGCCTGTCGGGTCGCTTTATCGGACCCGATGCGTGCGACTTCGGCCTTCGAGCGCAGGTCGGTAAACTCCTTCTCGCGAATGAAGGTTTCGAGGATGTACTTTTCCTTTTGGAGCTTGCCGAGCGTGTCGTTGGCCCCGCTCAGCTTCGTTTGTTCGACTTTCGATTGGCTGGGCGTGAGGTAGCCGAGTTTCACCGAGCGTTCGGCCCAGGCGGATCGTTCGCGGTAGGCTTCGAGGTCGGATTCGGATTGCTTCAATCGACCGGAAACATCGTCGAGTCGCTGGCGATATTCGCCGCGTTCGGCGAGTGTAGCCGGCGCGCCGAGAATCGCCCCAAACGGGTTGAGTGCCTCTTCCATGCGGTAGCCGGTGAACTTGTCGAGGTCCAAATCGGAGACTTTCAACGCGGCCACGGCGAGCGCGATGTCGGACTCGTTTTGTTTGTTCGTGATCGTGAGATCCTCATCCGCTTTCACCCACTCGGCGTGGGCTTTCTCGACGACGATCGACTGTTGTTTGAAGTTTTCTTGGAGTGCCGAGTCGTCGAGTTCGAGGAGCAGTTGCCCTTTCGAGACCATCGTGCCGTCGTCGATCACCCACTTGATCGTGCTAGAAAATGTGCCCTTCGATCCGGCCTTCACTTTGCAAACGACATCGCGGTTTTCGGCCGATTCGAGCGTGCCTTTTTCGACGACGGCGATCGGAAGAAGCTCGGCCTTCACCTTATGCAGTAGGATTTCCGAACGCTTCGCCGACTGGTAATTCGGTGCGAAGTACGACCAAGCGACGAAGCCGAGGCCCCCGAAGAGCGCCAAGCCGCCAGCGCGTCGCAACCAACGTCGGCGACGAACCGGTGGGACGTTGGCGCGTTTCGCGTCACGGTGCGATGGGGACTGTTCTAGGGGTGAGGTCGGTTCGGCTGGTGTCATCGGTCCATATCCCTCGTGCGTCGAGTGGGAGGAGTTCGAGATCGAGGTACAAATTCATCCGGGCGTTTAAGTAGTTGATCCAGAGCGTGTACAACGCATTTTCGGCCTGAAGTAGCTGGCTCTGGGCCTGGAGTAATTGCTCGGTGAGTGCGGCGGGGTTACCGGCGGTGTCGCGGGCCTGGGGGTCGGGTGGGGCCAGCAAAGTCGATCGCGCGTTGTCGACTTGAGCATAGGCGAGTTCGACGGTCTTCTGCTGTACTTTATACGTCTCCGCGAGCGACCGCAACTGACGAAGTCCAGATCGACAATCGTTGAGGATATTATCCTCGAACGCCATCAGTGTGCGGCGCTGTCGTTGGAACGAAATCAGCGCGGCGCGATAATTGTTCCGCTCGACCCGGCGCACGAACGGCGGTTCGCCGCGGATCGTCAACGCATGTCGGGTGCGACTACCGGCGAACGCGAACGCCTCGTTGTCCGTCGCCGGCGTTGCCGTGTTCAAATCGTACTGGACGTTCAGTACACCCTGCAAGGCATTCGCTCGCACTGCCAACTGCCGATACGAGTCGACCACCTGCGCTCGTGCGTTCATTAGATCTAACCGGTTCGTCAGTGCCGTCTGGGCGACCCGCGAAGAGGCATCGTCGAGCGGAACCTGCAAGAGGTCCGCACCTTCGACGGTCAGTTCCGGGAGCAACGGCCACTCGTCGCGAATCTCGTCCAACCGCTGATTCCGCGCCTTCAACGCCACGAGCATTCCGGCATCGAACGCTTCCCGATACAAGTTGGCACGCTCGGCCGCTTGCTTGTCGGGAATCAATCGCAACCACGGGCGCGACTCGTACGTTCGCAGGCTCTGTTCGTGTTTCGCAAACGCAATCGCATCTTCGACGGTGGCAATATCGCGATCTTCACTCTCCGGTTCTGGCTTGCCCGCCGCGAGCCGATCCGCCTGCAAATCGAGCAACTTCAACCGTCGGGCTTGCAGCGCGACGATCTGTTTCGCGAGTTCCTCGGGCGACAGTTTGCCGAGTTCGGCCATTCGCTTGGTGTAATCTTGCGCAAACGGCTTGCCGCGAACCAGTGAGGAATCGGTGAGAAGTTGTTTCCAGCGTTCGCGGTAGGCCGGAATCGCCTCTTTCGGATCGTACTTGCCCGCCACGGCTTGCAGGTCGCGCAGTTGATCGTAGACGGCTTCGTAGCGAACGAGTTGCTTGCGCATCGGCCGGAGTGGGCCATCGTCGAGTTCGAGCGGCAGGTTCGTCGGCACGCCGAGTTGCAGCTTGAAAATATCGAGCAAGTCGAGGTACTGGCGGTTGCCGTCGAGCAATCGCGACTGGCTTTGCAGGAACTGAAGTTCGACGCGAACGACTTGCAAATCGGAGACGACACCGCCTTCTTTCAAGTTGCGATATAGCTTCAGAATCTGTTCGAGCGCAGCGAGGTTCTTGCGTTCGTTGGCGAGCGTACCGTTCCGCAACACGGTCGGTAAATACCCTGCCGTCGGTGCGGTGAGGTTGCTGCCGATGGCACGGCCCAAGTTCGCGGCGAGGCCTTGCAAACCGTACGGGTTGTTCGTGTAGTCGCCGTTACCCGCGATCACCACGTAGAAGACTTTGCGGAACCGCGCATACGAGCGAATCGCGTACAACAGCGTGCGTTCGGCCTGCGTCAGCGCTTCGAGCGTGACCGCGAACCCGCCGCCGCGCAACAGCGGTTGCAGCGCCGTCAGCGACAAGTTCGAGATGGCAATATCGGGTCGCGAACTGGTGAGATCGAGTACGATCTGATTCGCGAAGCGGAACAGCAGCGTCGCCCCCGTGGGGAACAGTTTCGAGATGGTGGCATCGGTGCCGATCCGCCAGCGGTTGCCCGGCCCATCGACCCGCTCGCGGCCCGTCACTTCGCGGACGACGTTCTCCGCCGCCATCGCTTGGGCCGCAAAGCTGAACCGCTCGGTCGTCACGGGTAGCGCGGCGAGGTACAGATCTTCGCGACGATCCTGGAATTCGCGACTGTTGAATAACGCCAGTTCGACGGTTTGATCGAGCCGCAACCGGAACGGCTTTTCGTCCGATTGAAACGCCTTCTGGAAGCTCGACGCAGCCCCGCCGTAGGCTGCCGCCGCGACCTCGGGCTTCATCGGATCGGTCGCACCCGCTTGGCGAATCTCGCCTGCGTTGTTGGTGACATCTTCGCCGCGATTCGCGGTGTCCCAGCCCGCGATGACGTTCAGATATTCCTTGCCTTCGTGCAACCCCACGCCGTACTTTTTCTTCGGCTTCTGCGGGTTGGGCGACAGGATCGACGCGGCGTAATCGTCGGGTGGGAACAGCGGATGGTCCGGCCCGCCGCAACCCGCCGGGTCGCTGAACCGCGCCCGGCTATCGGGGTACACGTGCCAATTGTCGATCTTCCAATCGGGAAAGACGTTCTTCTGCGTCAGCACGCCCGCAACGTCTTTGTCGGCACGTTCGCGAAAGTGATGCCGCGAGCAACCCGAGCCAATTCCGCAGACGACCGCCACGGCGAAAAGGCGACGAATCGCGCGAGCTGGAACCCGTGTTACCATAGCAAACCCGAATAACGAGGGAGCAGGCAGACTAATCGCTACTTTCGTTATCGTCCGAACAATTTGCCCATCTTGAACCGGATCGCAAAAGTTTGGCGACTTCAGGGGCTTCGCAAAATCTGACGGCACGGTTCAAATTGCGGCGATACTGGGTCGCAGAATGACTCCACCACTTACACACCCACCCCTCCCTGGACTCATTCTCGAATTTCGGAACCATACTGGCCCGATAAGGACTTACGTCCGATTTCGATCGTCTGAAACCACGCCGGAATCAAAGTTCGGCAGTCCTTTTTTGGCAAAACTGCGACCTGGCTATCTACCATGCCGGTTATCGCATGTTTGACTTAAACCCTATCGCTTGGCAAAAGGGGCGCATACTCGGAAGGGTTTAATGCCAAGTGTGCCATGAAACTCTGGATAAGCCAACTGTCTGTCGGAATTATGCTCAAGTAACTGCGACTTAACGATTGTTCACAGGATCCTGGATTCTCATTGGTTTCCAGAATCGATCTTGCACGTAACAAGAGCGAAGCGATCACATCAAGTCCGTAGTAACGGTACCCGGACAATGCATCGGAGAAATTGCTTACCGTGAGGCAATCGAGGGCGTAGAGTACTCTGCCATTCATGATGTAACCGTGCGCCCGTAACATGTCGTTTAGCGCACGGTCACCTCTGAGAAATCGCAAAGAGACTTCACCGCAATCCCGACTCCAAATCCAATCCGCGTCTGTCAATTGGTACATTTGTTTCTCAAGTTATCGCCCAGAGTTGCAAACACGGACGGTTTCGTTCAGGTGTCGAATGACTAGTTTTGTAGGTCGGGCCGGATGCTTTGGGAGGCCCGACAGTGCATTCACGCGACGATTCCAAACTTGAGGGAGGTTGTCGTTGCCGCTCTGTCGGGCCTCATCGCAAAGCCTCTTCGGCCACGACCTACGGGTTCTGAATGGTTGAATATGCAATCTGCCCCATGCTAAATCCGCACGAAGATGCGGTTGCGATACATCCACCACAGCACGAGCCAGTACGTGGCGATCACGATGCCGCCCATTACGAGCGGTTCGTACGCGGCACCGAAGACTTTGAAGATCTCTTTGCCAAAGTGCGTTTTGAACGAGCCGGTTACGAAACTTTCGACGAGGTGCGAGCCGCAATAGGCGACGATCGAATTCGCGCCGATCACGCGAAGCGGATACGTCCAACCGGCGTAACCGATGGCGTCGGTCGTGGCGATGAACAGCGCGAGAATCAGGAAGCACCAGCCGCCGCTAAACAGCACCCAACTCGGCGTCCAGATGCGCTTCACGTTCGGGCAAATTCCGAATCTGTCGAGCAAATACCCCGTCAACAGGCAGCCCAACCCGACGACCGCGAACCGCCCCACCGTCGGCCAATCGGCTTTGCCATCCTTGAGCCACGTGCCCGCGAACAAGCCGAGAATCATCGTGGCCAACGTCGGAATGAAACTGATCGTGGCATACCCGCCGCCACTGAACGCGAACGGTTTCTCGCGCGGGAACGCATTCATAAACCGCACGTCGAACGCCCACGCGGGGTTGCTGTTTTTGTCCCAGTGTTTCCCAAAACCCGACGGGTGATGATCCCAGCCCATCGGCACGCCGACAGCCGGGAAATCGAAATCGTCTGGCGGCGCAGGATACGCCGCAAACAGCGCCCAATAGCCGACGAGGATAATCGCAAGCGACAGATACCGCACGAGTGGCTTCGCCAACCCGAGCGCGAATAGGAAGCCGTAGCCGAGGCCGATCTGGGTGAGCGTGTCGTCGAACGTGAAATTCGTTTGCGATCTACCAACCGAACGCAGGAAGATGCCGAGCACAATCAGGATCAACGCACGCAGCCCCGCATGGAGCATCATCCGCGTCTGCGACTGCCCGCGTGCCAATCGGTTCGCTAACGAGAACGGCAACGCCACGCCCACCAGAAACGTAAACGACGGCTGAATGAGATCGTGAAGCGAACACCCGCGCCACTCGACGTGATCTTGATGGAACGCGAGAAACTTCCAAAACGCACTTTCCGGGAACGCCTTCGCCATGCTCGCCAGATGCAACACCTCCGCCATCATGAGCAGCATCACAAACCCGCGATACGCATCGATCGAAGTCAGCCGAGACGGCGGCGAATTCGGTAAAGCCATAACGATGTCATCCCAACAGGTGGCAATTGCGGACTGATGTTGATGTTATCGAATGATTTTCAGTTAAACCCCGTTCAGCCAGAGAATCCGAGTTTTTCGACCTCCGGATCGAGTTGGAATCGGGGCCAGAGTCGTTTCACGACCGCGAGTGGGTCTCGATTGATCTCATCAATGAATGATTTGCAGGCATCGAAGAGGTCTCGAAGTGTATTGTGGCAGAAATGCTGCGTGACTTCTTCGCGCATCCATTTCCACAGGCCTTCGATCGGGTTCAGATCCGGGCTGTATCCAGGCAACAGTTCCAGCGTGATACCCAACTCCACTGCCGTTTGCTGGACGAATTTCGCTTTATGCCAGGGAGCACCATCCCAGATCCCCACGATTTCCCGGCCATCGTTGCCGACCCATTCCTTGATACGGTGCAGAAATTGCGCGGTGGTTTCCTTGTCGCACGAGCCGTCGGCCCAGATCAGGCATTGGCCATCGTTGAAGTGGTAGGCTCCGAACCAATTAATGCGGTCGGATAACGGCGCGCATCCGCTGACTTTCCAGAGTCGCTCGCCGATCCGACCCCACGTGTAACCCAAGTCCATGTCGCGGTGAAAGTGCGATTCGTACACATAAATCACCACCACTTCCCGATGCACTACCCGCTCGTAAAGACCCGCAAACCGTTCCATAAACGCCGCTCGTTTGGCGGGATTGCGTTTGCCGAGGAGCTTTTTGCATTTCTTCCAACTCAAATCGGCCGCGTGCAGCATCGCGTGTCACGTCGACCGCGACACCACCTTTTTCACCTTTTCGGCCACCCACCGCTGTAGTTTTTTCAGCGTCCATCCTCGACCGGGGATGCCGTAGATGTTCGGCTCGCTTTGCCGGATGGTTTCGACGATCTCCTCGATCACTTCGGGCGCAAAAAAGGGGCGCTGCCGCCGGTCCGGCAGTAAGCCATCGCGTCCGGGCCTCGCTCGTTATATTTGTGGATCCAACCCATGACGCACTCATCGCATCGGTGGGTTTGCTGCGCCCAAAGCGTCGCATTCGACTGCCCGAGAGCAATCGTGTATAACGCCAGAAACCGCTCCCGCGTCCGCACATGCGCAGACTCCATCGCCAACCGCCGCAAATCGTCCGTCGTTTGCTCCCACTTCGCAACGTCTGGCCGGATCATCCTGATCCTCCTCAAAATCGAGACTCAAACCGAAGGAATCGTTCGATTAACGTATGACAAAAGAGTCGGAGAAACTCCAGTTTTCTGGCTAAACGGGGTTTA
>JAYSKW010000708.1:0-6676 GCA_043726085.1 Limnoglobus sp. | reverse complement strand
TCACCTCGGGCAATGGCGTTTCGAGAAGAACGCGAAGGCCGTCTTGGAAGCTGCCGTCAAGCTGGTGGCCGCTCTGGAAGAACGTGAGCGGGTGAAGGTGTTGGCCGTCCTTGACGAACTTCGGGCCACGGAAGGGGAAGACCTATGAAGACCAAGAAGCAAGACGGCACTGCGAAGCTTAACGCCGCGTGTGGGGCAGTTGACGGAAGGGACGAATTGGCGTTACGCTGTGTCCCTCGTCGCCCGCATGTGCGACGAAGGCCGCGACGAAGCTACCCGCGTGTTGCGCCAACTGGTGAAGGCCGGGCGTGTCGAGAAGCGGACCCCGGTTCGGGCCTTCACCAGCGTGGGCTATTGGGAAGTTCGTGCCATTAAGTGAACCCCGCCACGGCACGGACGCCCGGCGTGGTTCTTCAGTTCACGACTTGAAGAGCGTCGGCAGTTCGTTGTGGTATTCGCTGACCGGGACGACGAGTATCCGTGAAAATCCAACAATGAAAGTCAGTGCGTACTCACATTGTTCATCCCACCAGCGGCGGGAGGATTTTCTGCAAATTACCGAAGATAACGGAACGTGGTGAACGAAGAGGACGAAATCATGTTGTTGAAAATCAATCGGCTGCTGTCGTTCGAGGACATCGTGGAGAAGTACGGCGGGACGCCGGGCGTTTGGGAGTCGCTGCGCCCATTTCTCCCTGTCTGGCGGGAGCATAACGGTGTGGCGATCTACCTCGAATCAGAAATGGACGACTTTCTTCGCTCGGTATCACACCGCTGGTCATCCCCGGCAGCCACCGCGATCCGTCCTCAGCCCACAACGCGGGATGACGGCGAACACATGACCGTCATCGAAGCCCAGCGCCGATACCTGGGAGGAAAGATGTCGAAGGAGTGGTGGTATCGGCAGGTACGGGAGGGGAAACTACCTTCTAAGAAGGCGGGCGGCTCAGTCCTACTCCTGCCGACCGACATCGACCAGTTCATCGCCGCGATGCAGTCGGATGAAGATGGCGATCCGTCGCCCTCGATCACGCCGACCGAGAAGACGAACGCACCAAACACCGCGAAGCCAAGTGCAGGTCGGCGGCGACCCGCAAGCGGAAACGGGTCAGGGTTTCGCTTCTTCGGGGGCTGAGTTGCGACCTGCGGCGAAGTCCCTGACGACGGACAACATCTTCGCCTTCTTGACTTGTAGGTGCGCGTAGTGCTTCTCCAGCATCGTCACGCTCGTCCCCATCAAGTCGGCGAGAACCTTGATCGACTTGCCGTCCGCCAAAAAATCGGTCGCGTAGGAATGTCGGCAGCCGTAAGCGGTCGGCACCGGCTTGATGTTCAGCCGCTCTTTGGCACAGTACCAGCGGAGCATCGTCGAGGCTGCTTCGTTTGTCCACCGCGTCTTTCGCATGGTGCGGAACAGGTATCCCTGCGGGTACAACTCGCATCGCCGCCTAATCATCTCGGCTAGTTCGTCGTTCAGGTAGATGATCCGATCCTTGCCCGATTTCCCGGCGTTCTTCCACACGAAGTCGTCGGGCTGCGGTTGGCCAGGATAGATGATGCACCTGTTGCTGGCATCGTAGTATCGAAGTTGGAGGTGGTACGCCTCCGCAGGGCGGCAGCCAGTGCCGTACATGAACTTCAGCAATTCGGCGAAGTTCGGATTCACCCGCTCGATCAGTCGCTTAAACACTTCCGGCTCGATGTATGCTTCCTTCCCCCGGCTTCTCTTACCTGTCACTTTGATCGGATTGTCCTGAAGGCAATGCTTCGTAATCAGCCCCTGCTTCCTAGCCCAGTTCAGGCCCGCGACCAGCGTTCGCAGGGCCATAGCTTGGTAGGTCTTGCCCCACTTCCCGGTTCGCTTCTTACTGTCCACTCTGGGGAGGGCCATCCTCGCCAGCCAGTCTGTGACATGAATCGGCTTGAACTCGGACATAGTCTTGTCGCCGAAGTCTTCCATCGCCGACGTGCATGTGTCGAGGAGGATGCGGAGGGTTGCCTTTTGGCCCTGACGCTCCAGATGCTGACCGTAGAGGTCGCAGACCGTGGCAACGGTATTACCTTGGTCGGCGGTGTCGGCATTAGCCAACTGCATGATCTCTTGGAACTTCGCCAGGGCAGCGAGGTACGTCGGCCCGGTGGTGGCCTGATCGTCCGGTCCTTTCGCCAGAGGGATCTGCTTTTTGCGGAAGCAAGTGTAGTAACCATTGCGGCTGGGGTAGTACCCAATTTCAGAGGTGGGCGGCATAGCAGCGGCTCCCGGCTGTTTCCCAGATTCACAGCTTCAAGGATACCGTACCGTGCGTGACCCGTGCAAGGCCAGTATGAAAACACTGCGTTTTTACTGGTATTCAAGGCGTTATTTACCGATGCAAAAGCGGTTACTTCCCGATGCAGAAGCGGCTGAAGATCCGGTCAAGCAAGTCGTTCGTGTAGATTGCGCCGACCATCTCGCCCAGTTGATCGAGGGCTTTACGCAATTCCAACGCGATTAGTTCTTGCGGGTCGTCGTAGAGGACGTGCGCGTGCGCACGGCGGAGCGAATCGATGGCGGCATCAACGTGGTGACGGCAACGGCTCTGGCTCGGCGCGAGTGCGGGCCGTGAGTGCGATTCCACTTTTGCAGTCAAGGCATCGCGCAAATCCTGGAGGCCGCCGGGTGTGGTCGTCGATGCGCACAGTTCGCCTTCGCGAAATGCGAGGTCCGACTTCGTGTACACAATCAGCGTGTCGAACAGGTGTAACGGTGGCCGCATGGCGTCGGGTTCATCGCTCGGCACGCACCAGACGACGATCTCGGCGCGTTCGGATTGCGTTTGCCCCAAGGCTTGCGAGGCGCGTTCGATTGTGTCCGTAGTTTCGCGAATGCCGGCGGTGTCGATGAGTTCGACGCGAATGCCGGCGAGGTCTAAAACCGCAGTCAGGTAGTCGCGGGTCGTGCCCGCAATCGGGCTGACAATCGCGCCCGGCCCGGTAGTCGATAACGCATTGAACAGGCTGCTTTTCCCCGCGTTCGGCGGCCCTGCGAGGACGATGCGAATCGGCCGGTCGCTGACGGTGCGGTCGTCGAGTTGCCGCTTCAAGTTCGTGAGTTGCGCGAGACCCGTCGCGATGCGCAAGAGTTGAGCGGACTTGCCGACGAACTCGATATCTTCATCGACGAAGTCCAAACCCGCTTCGATGTCCGCGAGCAAATTGAGCAAGTCATCGCGCAAGGTATCGAGTGGCCGCGCGACGCCACCCGCGAGCTGCGCAAGTGCCGCTTTGAGGTCCGTATCGGTTCCCGCATCGATGACCGCAAGCACCGCTTCCGCCCGCGTCAGGTCTTTCTTTCCCGCTAAAAATGCACGCAACGTGAACTCGCCCGGCTGTGCCGATCGTGCCCCTGCCATGAGCAGATCGGCGATCAGCAACTCGATGAGCGGCGGCGAGGAAACCGTGTGCAGCTCGATGCAATCTTGCCCCGTGTACGAGTGCGGTGCGGCGAACAAATAGCGATCCGCAGGCAACGGCGCACGCACGCCCGAAAGGCGCAAATGCCCCGAAACGAGTCGCCCCCGCGCATTGGATGGCACCGCGGTAAAGACGCGATCGACAATCACACATGCCGCCGTGCCGCTAAGTCGAACGATGGCCCGCGCCCCCGGCCCCGGTGCCGACGAGAGTGCGACAATCGTATCGTCGAGGAGTGCATTCATGGAGGATAGATTACCGATCTTGACCGCGTTCGGCACAGAAGATATGCCGCACGTCATGAACGCAAAATACTTATTTTCGCTGATGGGGCTGCTCGCGGTATCGTCGCTTGGGATCGCCCAAATGCCTGCGGTGCATCGGACGATTTTGCTCGACGACTTCAGCGTCGTCGAAGGTCACACACTGCATGTGGGTACAATTTTTCGCGTAACCGATGGCGAACGAACGCGGACGTTATCGCAAAATCACGTGTTGTTCGAGGCGGCGAACATCGAGGATGTCTATCAATTCGTGCTTGGGAAAATGGACGTGACGACCGTGGCGGGGGCCGCACAAATGGCGGCGTGGTGCGATAAGAACGCGATGTACGACCGTGCAATTGGCCATGCCAGAAGCGTGTTGGCATCGAGTCCGTACGATGCCGTATTACTCGAGTCGATCAAGAAACTCGAAGCGAAAGCCGCGCGGGCCGTGGTGAAAAAGCCTGCATTTCAGCCGAACCCAGCCACGGCGACATTGCCCGCGAACGACGATCTCTCGACCGAGGCGACACTGAGTTTCGTCACGAAAGTGCAACCGCTGTTGATGAACTTATGCGCGAGTTGCCACACGCAGAAGTCCGACAAAAGCACTTTCAAACTATCGCGGGTGCGCGAAGGATACATCGACGCGGAGGCCACGGCGACGAACCGCAAAGTCGTGGCGAATCAACTGTCGCGCGCGAATCCATCGGGCAGCCCATTCCTCGAAATGCTGGTGACTTCGCACGGCGGGCAGAAACTCGCAGTCCTGCCGAACCGCAATCACACCGCATACCGCAACCTCGAAACGTGGGTATTGAGCGCAGTGCCAGCCGTTGTGAAGACGCATGCGATGCTGGCCGCAAAAGCCGAACTGCCGATGACAGTGACAGCCGAACCACAACGGCCCGCGTCGGTGGCTCCGATTGCGAAATCGCCAGCTCAGTCGAACGACCCGTACGACGCAACCGCATTCAACGCTTTGCCGAAGAAGTGAGCTTAGGATAACACAGTCGGGCCTCTCAAAACTCGACCCGACCTACAACATTAACTCACTACGACATTTCGAGAACGCGGTTCATACGGTCTGCGACGTCCTTCAGTTCCTTCTCGCCGCCGCCGGAAACCTCTGCCGTGGCCCAACCGTTGTAGCCGATTTCGGCGAGTGCCTTCAGTATCTCCGGCCAATCCTCATCGCCCTCGCCGATGGCGACCCACTTCTTCGTTTTGCTGTAGCCTTTGAAGTCGAATTTCAGCATTCGCTTATCGAGTTTGCGAATCCACTCGGCGGCTGGCACGCCGTATTTCAGCATGTTGCTACAGTCGAAATACGCACCGACGAACTCGGATTTAAAGTCGTCGACGTACTGAATCAGTTGCTCGGGTTTGGTGATGAAATCGTTCCAGACCACCTCGATAGCGATCTTCACTCCGAGCTTCTCTGCCAGTGGTAATGCCTTCTTCACTTCGGCTTGTGAACGGGCGTAACACTGGTCGTATGTGACGTCTTTGTTCACGACGCCGGGAACGAGCAGGACGGTATCCGCGCCGACTTTCTTCGCATCGCGTAGCGCACCTTCGAGTTCCTTCAATCCCTTGGCACGCACCGCTTCGTCCGGGCTTGATAGGGTATCTCGCCAGTGAACCGAATCGATGACGCCGTGAATCGCGATTCCCGTAGCTTCTTTGGCTTTGACAAGATCATCGAGATCGAGGCCACTGCTCGGGCTATCGATTTCTACGCCTTGGAAACCGAGTTTTTTGACGAGCTCGAGCTTCTCCAGGTTTGAACCTTTGATGCCGATCATCCCGAATTTCACGGCCTTCTTGAGCTTCGCTTTCTTGCTCGGCTCCGCCGCCCAACCCGCTTGTGCAGCAACAATCGCAGCCGTGGTGGCCGTTGTGGTGCGTAAAAAATCGCGACGTCCAATCGGTACCGTCATTCGTCACTCCTGTTTGATGGAAAAGAAGAACCCCGATAGGGAAGGGCGGTTCGTTTCCGAATGCGCCCTGCCCCATCGGGGTCGTTGAAAGTGGATTACACTTGGCCGGGCTTGGCAACGCCGGGAACGACGTTCTCACCCCAAGCGTACTGCTTCGGCGAGAGATCTTCCTTGTTCTCAAGCATCTTCTTCCACGTCAGCCGTTTGCCGGTGTACGCCGACTGTCGGCCGAGGATTGCCATCATCGTGCTGTTCGCGGCCGATTCCATGTCGTTGATCGGCTTGCCTGCACGCAGTGCCTGGATGAACTCGACGTGCTCCTGGTAGTACATGTTCGGGTTCTTGCCCTCGAATTCCCACGTAGTGCCGCCGGTCTTGATCTTGTGATCCATCAGTTGGGCGGAGCCTTTCGTCCCGAAGATGTGGTCGCTCACGTCGCTATCGCAGCGCGGCATTTGGCGACAGTTCGAGAACAGCTTCTGCCCGCCCGCGTATTCAAAAATGATGCTGAAGTGGTCGTAAATGTTGCCGTACATCGGATCGACGCGGACCTGACGCCCACCGAGGCCGGTCGCCGCAACGGGCATTTCGCCCTTCATCACCCACGCGGCTTTATCGAGGTTATGGCAGTGTTGTTCGACGATGTGATCGCCCGAAAGCCACGAATAGTAGTACCAATTGCGAACTTGATACTCCATTTCCGTCCATTCGGGCTTACGACCGCGGTGCCAAATATCGCCGGTGTTGTAGCTGACGTGCATCGCGGCCACATCGCCGATCTGCCCATCATGAATCCGCTTCACCGTTTCGCGTTTGGCGAATTCGTAGCGGTAACAGAAGCCCGATGCGCACATCAGGCCCTTCTTCGCGGCCAGCTTTGCGGACTCGATCACCGACTTCACGCCGGGAATATCGACTGCCATCGGCTTCTCAGCGAAGACGTTCTTGCCCGCTTCCACGGCATATTTCAGGTGAACGGGGCGGAAGCCGGGCGGCGTGCAGAGCAGCACGATGTCG
>JAYSKW010000707.1:0-2290 GCA_043726085.1 Limnoglobus sp. | reverse complement strand
GTGGGCAAGTTCCCGTTTGCGGCGAGTGGCCGCGCGAAGGCGATGGACGAGGCGGATGGCTTCGTGAAGGTCATCACCGATGCCAAAACCGACCGCGTGTTGGGCATCCACATCCTCGGCCCGCGCGCCTCGGACTTGATCGCCGAAGCGGTGGCGATCATGGAATATCGCGGCAGTGCGGAGGACATCGCGCGGATGGTTCACGCGCACCCGACGCTGACCGAAAGCGTCGGCGAAGCCGCCCGCGCCGCCTGGCTCGGTACGACGATTCACGCATAGGCATTCAGTTGGAAATAACCACAGAGTCACAGAGAGCACAGAGTCAGAATTAGAAGTAATTATTTCAATAACTACTTCTCATTCTGACTCACAACTCACCACTAATCACTATCCACTACTATCCAACAAACACGCCACCCGCGAATCCGCTAATCGAATCAAAATCGAACTGGGCTGCGGGCGTGCTATCGGCGGCGATGTTCTTGCCGAGGTAACCGGTCACCCGCGAACCCGCCCCACTTCCGGAGCCTACGACCAAGTCGGCTTTCGTGTCGCCGTCGAGGTTCTTCACGGCCACGCGAATGCCACCGCGACTATCGACGTCGCCGCCGAAGAAGTTTGCGAGATTCACATACTCGTTATTCAGCAAACTCTTGCCGTCGAAGGCCAGCACGCGAGGGCCGCCACCGGGACCGCCGCCGGCGATCAGGTCGGCGAAGCCATCGCCGTTGATGTCGCCAGCGGTGACGAAGATGCCGTTGCGCAGTGCTTGTTCGAATGCGAAGAAATCGCCGAAAATCTTCACGGGCGTGCCGGTACTGAGCGATTTGCCATCGAACGCCGCCACGCGCGGCCCGCCGCCGAAACCGGCCACCACAATCAGGTCTGCAGTTCCGTCGCCCGTCATGTCTGCAATCGCGGATCGCGCCCCGCCACGGAAATTCACGTCGTCGATGCCGAAGAAACTCGCAATCTTTGGGAAGCCGAGCGCGCCATTATAAATGTCCACGCGCGGCCCGCCCCCTTCATCGGGCGTGATCGCCAGATCGGGAATGCCATCGCCATTGACATCGCCTGCCGAGATGTAAACGCCGCCGATGAACGAAGCTTCAAACGGCGCAACCGAGAAGAGTTCCGCCTGCGATGCACCATCGATGATGCGAACGCGAGTGGCAATCCCTGGACCCGTTCCCACGACCAGATCGGCGATGCCATCGTTGTTAAAATCCGCACTCGCAGTGCGAATGCCACCGGTGAAGCCCGCGAATGGCGTGACGGCAAACCGCATCGATTTGTCCGCGTTGAACAGCGTCGCGCTGCCACCACCGACATCACTGCCCGCCGCAAATTGCGGCACGCCGACGAGGACGGGCAAGGTGATCGTCACGACGAAGGTATAGGTCGCGCTTCTTCCACCTTGATCCTGCGTGATCAGTGTGATTCTGGCCGTGCCACTTCGACCGGCAACGGGCGTCACCGTAACGGTGCGATTCACCCCGCTGCCGCCGACAACCGCGCTCGCAATCAGCGTCCGATTGTTCGATTCTACCGCGACAACCAGCATGTCGGCGGGCGTTTCCGCATCGCTGACGGTGAACGCAAGTGGCCCGATCGCGGCTCCGTTGCTCGCCTGATCTGGAACACCGCTAATGCTCGGCGGCGTATTCCACATCGTCGGTGGTGGCGGCGGGTTGAACCTCACATTGAAGGTGTCGCTCGCCATCGCGCCGATGCCGTCGGCGACGGTCAGCGTGATCGTCGCCACGCCCGTCTGTCCATTCGTCGGCGTCAGCGTGACCGTGCGGCTGCCGGCACTCCCGCCGATCACGATCGACGCGTTGGTAATCAGGGTCGGGTTCGACGACGTCGCCGACACGACGAGACTACTCAATGGCGTCTCGGTGTCGCCCACGGTAAACGCCACGGGGCCGATGACCACGTTGAAGAGACCCTCTTGGTCCGCGACGTCGCTGATTGTCGGAGGCGTCGGCGCGGTGGCCGATAGTCGCGTCAGGGTCGTATCGTTGCCATCGCCACCAGTGTAACTGATGGTGAAGTCGGCTCCGCCGACGGTGAGTTGCGCCCCTTGTGCGAGACCGGCGAACGTACCCGCGATCGGCCCGGCAGAAAGCTTGTCGATCAGCGTAACGCTCTTGCCTTGAATCGTCGGTAGCGTCAGCAAGGCACTCAACGATACGCCCGAAAGGTTGACGCCACCGTTCACCGTCAGCGTTTGATTGAGTACGAGTTTGCCCGTCGGCAGGTTGAGTGTTCCCGTACCGGTGTTGAC
>JAYSKW010000706.1:0-5197 GCA_043726085.1 Limnoglobus sp. | reverse complement strand
CAAACCGCGTTGGGCGAACTCGGCTTCGTCGCCGACGACAACTGGCACGATTCGCCGATCGGCATCGGCCTCAGCCGCTATCGCTGCGATGCGGACGAGGTGTCGGTGTTCATCGATGCGTGGTCGGTCGATCTCGCCGGGCCGGAACTGGCCGTGCAACGCATCGTCTCGCTATTATCAAACTGAAACCACCCGCAACGGAGCAACATCATGGCTTGGCCAACGAAGATCATCGGCGCGTTACTCATCGCCATCGGCGTGTACGCCTACACGAATTCCACGCCAAACGAGGAGGGCAAAATCCCGATGACATCGCTGATCCCCGCGTTCTTCGGCATGATCCTGCTCATCTGTGGCGTTCTATCGCACAACCCGAAACTCCGCAAACACGTCATGCACGTCGCCGCAATGGTCGGCGTGCTGGGTGCCATCGGCGGGTTCATGCCACTGATCCGCCAAGCGAGCAAGGGCCTCGAACTCGACCCGACGAAACTCGCCGCCGCGTCCGGATTGCTGATGAGCGCATTGTGTGCGCTGTTCGTGTTCCTGTGCGTGCGCTCGTTCATCGCCGCGAAGAAAGCCCGACTGGCTGCCGCTGCGTAACGAAGGCGAGCGGTGGAAGTGACGTGCTAGTCGAAGTCGTGAGACTTCGGGGCGAAGGAAGTCACGGCGTCAGAAGTCTCACGACTCCCGCTACGTAAGTCACATAGAATCCTTGTTTGTCGCGTAATGAGAACAAGAATGATAAATCCGAAAAAACTCATACAGAGTATATTAGAACGAGTTATGTTGGTAAGTAAATCCATATTGCACTTTTCAGATGGATAAAGTCACTCCCGCCGGATTAACTCGGCGCTCGTAGAGCCTAGCGAAACCAACGGGCTATTGACACGGCGCGCCGAATGGGGACACTGGGTGTTCTCCCGTTGAGAATGTCTTTGGAGGGTTTGCGATGCGGATCGTTCTTGCACTCGGTGCGGTGGTGGTTTTTGCGATGCCTTCGTTCGCGTACGTCGAAGCGCCGATGTCGCTCGGGTCGCTGATTACGCAGTCGACGAACGTCTGCACGATGGTCGTCACCAAGGTGGATAAGCAGAAAAATCTCATCGTTTACAAGAAGCTGCTCGATGTGAAGGGCAAGCACCCGCAAGAAGAAATCAAGCACAACATCGGCTTCGGCGGACTGCGGCCCGGCGAATGGCAGGAGATCATGAACTGGGCGGAGGTCGGCAAACAGGCAGTGTTTTGCCACAACGGCGGCGCGAGCGAAACGTACATCGGCGCGACGTGGTACCAAGCCTACCCCGGCGGCGAGTGGTGGAACATGTCGCACGGCGAGCCGTTCCTGTTGCGAAGCTACTCGGGCAAAGTCGAAAAGTTCGGCGGGTTCGTCAAGGAACTCGTCGACGGCAAGGAAGTGATCGTGCCGTGCATGGTCGATGGCGACAAGGAAACATTGCACAAGAAGACCGCGAAAGTGCAACGGTTGCGCGCGAGTATGAAGTTACAAGACTACAACCCGAAGCGGGACTTCACCGGTTGGGGCGGCGAAGACATTCGACGATTGGCCGGGATGCCAGGCTTCGACCGACTCGCGGCACTCGGTTCGATTGGGGCCGATGCGCAGTCGATATCGGCGGTCGATTTCGATGCCGATGGCAAGCTCGATATCTGCCTCGTCGGGGCGAACCGCGTGATGTTGTTGCAGAACGGCGGCGATGCGTTTAGCGAAGTGGGCTTGCCTGGCCTCGTCGGTGGCGCGCGGTCCGCCGTGTGGGCCGACTACGATGGCGACGGCCTGCCAGACTTGCTGTTAGCCACCGCAACGGGGCCGAAGTTGTACACGAACCTCGGTAAGGGGCTGTTCCGCGACGACAGCAAACGCCTGCCGCAAGAGGCGTGTTACAACCTCACGGCGGCGGCGTGGATCGACGCGGACAGCGACGGCCACCCGGACATTTTGCTCGCGAACGGCTTCCACGGACTGCGGTTGTACCGCAACGCGCGCGGCAACGACGCGGCAGCGAAAGTAGCACCGCCGAAACTCGGCGACTGGTACGCCGTCGGCCCGTTCCGCCAAGGCGACGGCAAAGGCAACACCGCACACGCCTTCGCCCCCGAATCCGATGCCTTCGATGCTGCCAAGAAATATAAGGGCAAACGCGACATGGAGTGCGGCTGGGTGAAGGGCAACTACCCCGATGGCCAGGTGAACTCGCTCGCGCCGTTCGCGGGAAACTGTGCCATCTACTTGCATCGCGAACTCGATGCGATCGCCGCCGGTGACGTGCCCGTGTCATTCGGCAATCGCGATGCGGTAACGATCTGGCTGAACGGCGAGAAGATTCACGCCAGTACCGTTGCACACCCCGTGGCGGCGGATCAAATCGCGCTGAACTTAAAGCTGAAAGCGGGCAAGAACCGGTTGTTGGTGAAGTTGTGCCACGCGGAAGGTGAGTCGGGGTTTTACTTCAAAGTTGGTAGCGCTGGGTCCACCACGAAGCCGCTGTTCGACGATGTCTCGACGGCGTGGGGCTTCGGCCCCGATGGCAACGCGGGCGATGTCAAAGGCGACACGCTCACCGTTGCGGACTTCACCGGCGATGGCAAAGCCGACTTCGTTTACGGGGCTGGCACGGGGTTGTTGTTCGTGAACACCGGCAACCGCTTCGAGCGCAAACTGGACAGCGGGTTGCAGTACGCCACGGGGAAGGTCGGTCCCGTCGTCGAGGATTTTAACGGCGATGGCCACCTCGATTTGTTCGTCCCGCAAGCCGATGGCAAGTGCAAGCTGTACCGCAACGACGGCACGGGGAAATTCACCGATGTCATCGCGATGGCCGGCGACTTGAGCGTACCGATACTCGGTGCGGTCGGGGCGGCGTGGGGCGACTTCGACAACGATGGCTTCCAGGACCTCATCGTTACGCGGTTACGCGGGCCGAACCTGTACTTCAAAAATAACGGCAACGGCACCTTCGCGAATCAGACTGCCGAAATCGGCCTGAACCAAAAGTTGTTCAACACGCAGGCGGCGTGCCTCGCGGACATCAACGGCGACGGGCGACTCGACTTGTTACTGGCAAACGAAGGGCAAGACTCCGCGATCCTGTTCGGTGCCACGACCACCCCCGCGAAGAAAACGCCGGTGACGATCGACCTTGCCGGAACGAGCCTGCCCGTCGGTGGCATCGTCACCGTGAAGGCCGCTGACGGCACCCGCGTAGCGGCCAGCACGATGACCGGCGGCGACGCACGCGGCGGGCAGTCGGGACTGGCCCCGCGCTTCGCACTGTTGCCGGGGAACTACAAAGTCGAGATTCGCAAAGCCGGCGGCACCGCCGTCGTCAAAGACATCGTCGTCGCAACCTCGCCAATGAACGTGAAATGGTAAGTTTCAATCGATAAGAGATAAGAGTTCTAACCGCAGAGTAAGAAGAGAGCGCAGAGAAAACCGAAGCACGATTTATTCAGAATCAAGTCGAGTTTTTGTTTTCTCTTCTCCGCGTTCTCCTCTTACTCTGCGGTGAAATCTTTTTGATGAATTTAAGCGAGAAGAATTTTAACCGCAAAGGGCGCAGAGAACGCGGAGAAAACCGAAGCCTGAATCAAGTCGAGTTTTGATTCTTCTTCTCCGCGAACTCTTCTGACTCTGCGGTTAAATTCTTCGGTTTTAAGCACTGATGAAGGTGGTCCTCTCATGCGATTATTGTTCGGTTTGTTGGCGGTTTTGTCGGTGGCGGCGGAGCCGTGGGCGACGTATCGGGGGAACCCGCAACGGACGGGGAACACCGATGGCATCGCTGTGCCAGACTCGCCCGGCGTACTGTGGGCGGTGAAATCGCAAGATCACTTCGTGGCGTCGCCGGTGCCGGTCGGCGAGAACGTTTACCTCTCGGCGCTCGGCGGTTTCAACCGGCCAGTCGTGTCGCTTTACCCGCGAAATGCGAAGGGCGAACCGAAGCCCGCATGGACTCGCTCCGCGCCGTACTTGCGACTCGCATCGGTGTCGTCGCCCGCCACTTTGGGCAACTTCCTCGTCCTCGGCGACGGGATGCACCAAGACTCCGGCGGCATCTTGCACTGCCTGACCGCCGACACGGGCCGCCCGATCTGGCAACTGCCGTTACCCGGCGACCTCGTTCACCTCGAAGGCGCGCCGACGCTGGCGAATGGTCGCGTGTACATGGGCGGCGGCGCGGCGGGTGTGTTTTGCGTCGAACTCGAAAAGGCGATGCTCGACGGCAAAGAACTCGGGGCTGCAGAGATTCAGACGATGCAAGACGCGAAGTGGAAAGACCTGCTCGCGAAGTACGAAGCCGACAAGAAGAAAGACCCCGACTTCGCGGTGCCACCGAACGAAGATCAACTGCTGAAGCCCGCGCCGAAACTGCACTGGAAGAAGGGCGAACAGAAGTGGCACGTCGATGCGCCCGTGTGCGTCGTCGGCGATAACGTGCTGGTAACGACGAGTTATCTGGACAAGGAAAAGGTCGGCGAACGCGCGCTGTACTGCCTGAGTGCCGCAACCGGCGACACCGTATGGACGGCCCCGCTGAAGCTCAACCCGTGGGGCGGGGCGTCGGCGATTGGCGACACCGTCGTCGTCTCGGGGAGCACGATCGGTTACTACTACACGATGCTGAAAGGCGCGAAAGGCGACCTAACCGCGTTCGACCTGAAGACCGGAAAAGAGAAGTGGCGGAAGGAAGTCCCCGGTGGCGTCGTCGCCTGCGTGGCACTCACGCCGGAACTCGCAGTGTGTACCGCCACCGATGGCAAAGTGCGTGCGTTCGCGATGGCCGACGGCGAACGCCGTTGGATTTACGACGCGAAAATGCCACTATTCGCACCGCCAGCCATCGCGGGCGGCGTGGTGTACATCGGCGACTTACAGGGCACGGTTCATGCGATCGATTTGAAACTCGGCACCGAGAAGTGGAAGCTCGACCTCGGGAAAGACGCCGCCGTTCAGTCGCCGGGAATGATCTACGGCGGGCCGACGATCCACGGCGGAAAGCTTATCATCGCCACGTGCAACCTGGAAGGCCCACTCGCCCGCAAACCGACTTGCGCCGTCTGCATCGGAAAGTAGCCATCATGGACCACGACCAGCGATTCAAGTCGATGATCCGCGAATTCTTCCCGCAGTTCATGCAATTGTTCCTACCGAAGTGGGCAGAACAGTTCGATTTCG
>JAYSKW010000705.1:0-3527 GCA_043726085.1 Limnoglobus sp. | reverse complement strand
CTGCTCAGCATCGGGAATCCGCGTTTTGGGATCGACGGTCGCAGGTGTGTGGTACATCGAAACGGGGAAGCACGTCGCTTCGCTCGGCGTCGGCTTCGGGGCTTCGTCACCGGATTTGATCTCGATTCGCGATTCGGGCCAATACTGACGCAACCACTCGGCCACATCTGCTGCACGTTCGGATAACGCATTGACGACGGCTCCTGCGCCGCCTTGCGGTTTGGCTGCGTCGATGATCGGGTCGGATGCGGGATACTCCTTTGGGAGAACACCCGTGTTGCGGAAGCGCCGCCATAGCGAGGCCGTGAGTGAGATGCGGTACGGCTTTTCGCGAAGATTGTACAGAAAACCCGCGAATGTTCCGGCGACGGCGGGGGGCAGCTTGTCGAACGCGGCGACGAACGGCAGTGTGGCGATTTCCGATAGTGTCGATTCCAGAATCTTCCATCCCGAAAGAAACCGCAGCAAGCTCATGACGACCATCGCAATCAGTGCGACGAACCCCGCCACGAACAGCGCATCCCACGCCCAGCCTTCCCACGACCGACGTAATCGACCGAGTACGAAGAGGATCGGCGGGCCAAAGATGCCAATTGCCACGCCGAGCCGAATCGTGTTGTTTTTGCAGAAGACCAGAATATTCGCGAGGTCATCCGACAACTGCTTCTGGTTCTCAATGATCTTTCGGAATGTCCGCGCGACATACATATCGGGGGCCGTTTTATACTTCACATCATCGATCAACGGGAAGGGCGGATTGAGATCGAAGAGCGTGCTCAAACGATCGCGGTAGAGTGCGAATCGGGCGTACGTCAGGAATGCGGCGGCCATGAGAACGGCGGGAACCACCACGGAATGCCCCGCGTGCAGGCCCGTGGCACGGTCCATGAAAAAGAGCATTTTCGCTCCGGAATCGACCTGGTTGTTGCAGAGTATCAGCGAAAGAACCGGCCCGCCGATCAGAAGCACGATGTGGAGGACCAATCGCATCCACCATTGCCAGTCGCGCGGCGACGAGTAGCTGATGAGATGTCGGCCGAACAACAGCACCTGCCGAACGACGGAGATGCCCCAAATCGCCACGAAACAGAGATACGTTGTGAGAAAGCAATATTTCAGCCAAAATGCTCCGCCGTAGTCGTATTCTTCGCTCATGGCGAAGTCGGGCAGCATGACGAGCGGCGTTACGACGGCCGTGATCGCGAACAGACAAAGATGCCGGTAAGGCCCGATTCGTTCGAGCACTTCAATATCCTCTGCAACCGGATCGTCGTTCTCGAATACCCAGTAAGACATGTGAAACCGGAGCAGCACGTACGCGCAAACGAGGATCGCAATGAGTGCCGCGATTCGCGACGAATTCAATAGCGGTAACGACACTTTCTCTCGCGGTGTTGGTGCGTTGGCCGTCTTGTACAGTTGCTTATCGTCGACGCCCGTAAAAATGTGCAGCGGGACGAAGCGGCCGTTTTCGCCGACTGTCGTGATCCAAATCGGCGGTGATTGACTACTGTTGCCATTGACTTGTGCAGCTTTCGGGGCGCGATACTCGCGTAAATTTCCGTCTTTACCGAGTTGCACACACGTCGCGTTATAACAACCCTGAATGAACTGCGCGGCGAAAAAGCGTCGATCGTCTCCGCCGGTCCATTCCTGGTTCGGCGGGTAAAGCGGATAAGTACTCGCAATCACGACGCCACGCATGTCGTTGCGGTTTTCCGGAGTCACAAACAGCATGTCGGCTTCGGTCAGAAAGATTCGCGCATTCGGGCATTCGTCGCGCATCCGATGCGTCAGAAACACGACATCGCGGGAATCGGTCGCCACGATCCCCACGTGGCGGATTTCCTTGCGTCGAATCACGGCCATCGCGTCGCCGATGATGCGATCCGCAAGCACAGCCGTTACGTTCCCGCCGAGCGAACTGATGTGATCGCGAACGACATCGCTACCGCTGGCACGGATGCCTTGCGGAGCTAAGCCAAGTCTCTCGTCCCGCTTGCGGTTTTCTTCCCGGACCACCGCCGACAATCGCGAAATGTGCATGGGGTAACGCAGGTCGATGTACTTCTCTGGTTGCACCTTGGCTGTCCCGAAACCCGTGTTCGACTCTTTCAAAAACGCGACGTCTTCCATGCCTTTTGGCAAACTCGTAATATCTGCATCGATCTTCAGGGGCTTAAAGAATTCCGCTTTCAAAAAGTGTAGCGCCGCATTTGTCAGCAACTCGTTCGATACGATTGTCGTCCGCTGTCGGACTCGAGAGGGCGTACTGAGATCGCCCAAAATTTCCGAAGGACATTCGTTTTCGGCAATCGGCGTCAACGCATTGGCCGAACCCGAAACCAGCTCGATTTTGGTTTTCGTGTCTGTCTCTGGCATCCACGCGCGAATCGTACGATACCACGATAACTGCGAACCGGTAAACAACGGGCCGACGACTTTGATCGTGAGGTCGCCGTTCGCCTTCGTTTCGTGCAGTTCGCGGACGAGGTCGAACGCCCGGCGAAGAGCGAGTGAATTCACGCCGACGTTCGTCGTTTCGCCCACGAAGATAACGATGCCGTACTCGAGTTTGCTTTCCTTTGTTTTGCGGAAGAGCATCACGCCGGGGAACGATTCCAGAGACGCCGCTTTCTCGCGTTCCTTCGGGTCTTTCTCGTCTCGGCGGAGGTTCTCCCAAGGTAACCAGTGCCGGTCGGGTGTGTATCCTGCATCGACCATCGCTTCCGAGTACGTTTCGATCAGGTGATCGTACCAGTGCCCGAACGCGGTCTGGATCGGGTCTGGCACCGCGACGATCAACACATCCGCGACGCGATCCGCTTCCACTTTCAGAAATGGTTCGCGAGTTGGCTTTTCCGTAACCGTCGGCGTCAACAAACGCGTCAAGAAGCTCGGAGACTCTGCCTTCGGTTTCTCCGGCGCGATCGGTTGAAAAAATCGCACCAAAAGATCGCGGGGCGGGTCGACGGAATTGGAAAGTGGCACACTGGACGAGATGCTCGTCGCAGTCGAAACCGGTTTATCGTCGATAGGAGTCGACGTTCGCAAACCGAGGGCGGTAAATACGATCGCCATCAACAAACCGCCGACGCCGAGTTGCGCGAAGGGCAATCCCCCTGCCGACGAAACTTTGTCCGACATGATCGTAACCGGGGTTAGATCGCACCCGACCCAATCCGTAAGGTCCACAAGCGGCGAGTGATTGGCCGTGCCACGGGCGATGAGCGTACCATATAAGCGGGAGATGTTCCCATCAAGAGAATTGTTGATGAAAATGAAAAAAGCCGGCACCGCCCATCCATGGGCAGCGCCGGCTTTCAGTCGGGCTTAGCGATCATCCATGATGCCAAGCCCCACGTGACCTCGACCGATTCGCCTTTCGAAAGTGGGGAAGCGTTCGCCACTCTCGAGAAAATCAAAACCGCCATCCGTGGCGTTCGACCGGTGCATCCGTGCCCCGGCAAGGCGAAACGAACCGATTATCCGGTCACTGTGGACGATACTCCGCTTAGCGTAACGAA
>JAYSKW010000704.1:0-6356 GCA_043726085.1 Limnoglobus sp. | reverse complement strand
GGACGGATTCGTATCATTTGAGCAACGGCACGCTTTCGCAATGCTCACTGATACTGGACGCACATGAACCCGGAATGGAAATCGCGGTACGAACTCGCCGTTGATGTCGCACGACAAGCGGGCGACCTCGCGATGCAATACTTCGACACCGACTTTGCCGTCGAATGGAAGAAGGACAATAGCCCCGTTACCATCGCCGACAAACGGGCCGAAGAACTGATTCGTGCGGAAGTCAAAAAGCACTTCCCAAACGATGGCTTCCTCGGCGAGGAATTTGGCAACGCAGACAGCACCTCCGGCTTTCGCTGGATCATCGACCCGATCGACGGGACGCGCTCGTTCGTGCGGCATATTCCCATCTGGGCAACGCTGTTAGGGTTGGAATACAAAGACGAACAGATCGGCGGCGTGGCGTACGTCCCGGCGATGGGGCTGATGTACCGTGCCCTGCGTGGCGATGGCGCGTACCGCAACGACAAGCCGATTCACGTCTCGAATGTCGATAAATTAAACGAAGCGCTGCTCTGCTATTCGAGCGTCGGCTGGTTCCGAAAAGCGGGCCGCGAAGAGACGTTCCTCGAACTCGCGGCGAAGACCCAACGGCAACGCGGCTACGGCGATTTCTACGGCTTTGTGCTGGTAGCGCAGGGTTCGTGCGAGATCATGGTCGAGCACGGCGTCAACGCCTGGGACGTGGCCGCTACCAAAGTGATCGTCGAAGAAGCGGGCGGTCGATTCACCGATTGGGACGACATGCCGAACATTCACCGGCCCGATGTCATCGCGAGTAATGGGAAATTGCACGCCGAGACGCTACAAATCCTGAACCGCGTCAGTTAGTTTCGGCATAATCTAACTGGACACTGTTGCCAACGCGGTGGTGGTCGCGGAAAATGCTATTGTCCGAACCCACCCCGACTCGCTTCCGATCCTCTCAACTGTGGAGTTTTCCATGACCGTATTGCGGATTCGTACGCTAATCGCCTGCCTCGGGCTGTCGCTCGTCGCCTTCGGTTCCAACGCCATTGCCGAAGATGCCAATTGGGTGACGATTCGAGGGCAAGTGAAATTGTCCAATCCGAAGCTCAAGGCACTTGCGGCACCGGCGATTCTGAACGTCACCACCGACAAGGAACATTGTCTGTCCAAAGGGGCGCTCACTGCCGAAGACCTGATCGTGAACCCGAAGAACGGCGGCGTCAAGAACGTCTGGGTGTACCTGAAGCCCGCCGGAGGCGAAGTCTTTGCACCGAAAGATATCCACCCGGCGCTGGCTAACGCGAAGCCGAAAGAAATCGTGATCGATCAACCGTGCTGCCAGTTCATCCCGCGGGTGTTTGCGGCCCGCACTGGCGATACGCTGCTCATCAAAAACAGCTCGCCGGTCCCGCACAACACGAACTTCAACTCGGACGATCTCTCGTTCAACCAGACCATCGCGGCGGGTGGTGAATACAAGCCCGAAAAGGCCTTGAAAGCACAACGTACGCAAGCAATTTACGCCTGCAACATCCACCCGTGGATGAAGGGTTACGTCATGATCTTCGACCACCCGTACTACGCCGTGACCGATGCCGATGGCAGGTACGAAATCAAGGACGCCCCCGCCGGTGCGATTCGCGTGTTCTATCGCCACGAAGGTGGCTACCACAAGGGTAAAGACGGCGCAAAAGGCTTCCCGAACAACCTCGCGGGCGCAACGATGGAACTGAAGCCCATCGACCTCGAACTGACAGCGAAGTAACGCATTCGCGGGCATGGTTAAAAGCGAGGTCGCAGTTTTGCCGAAAATGGCCACCGAATATAGTGGTTCCTGCGTGATTGGAATCGGTCGAAATCGGACGTAAGTCGTTGCTGTGTTAGGTTGATTCCGAAGTTCGGGAGTGAGTCTGGGGAGGGGTGGGATGGGAACTGGTGGAACCACTTTTCTGCTACCCAACATCACCGCGATTGGAACCATGCCCATTCGCGGGACGAACTCGTAGCCGCAAGCCAAAACTTGCGGCTACTGTTGTGGGTAATCACTCGAGGATTGTCGCCACTATGAGAACGCTGTTCGCACTTCTTTTTTGCAGCACATTTGTCTCCGCACAGTCGCCCCGCCCTGCGGTCGAAGCCGTAAATGGCATGGTGGTCTGCGTCTGCCCGATTGCGGCCGATGTCGGCGTAAACGTGTTGAAGGGTGGCGGCAACGCCGTCGATGCGGCCGTGGCGGTGGCGTTCGCGGAGGCGGTCACGTGGCCAGAAGCGGGGAACATCGGCGGCGGCGGCTTCATGCTCGTCGATCCGGGCCAAGGCAAGGAACCGACCTTCTTCGACTACCGCGAAACCGCACCGGCACTGGCGACGAAAACGCTATTCGCCGACGGCAAAACCGATTGGACTTCGCACAAAGCCGTTGGCGTACCCGGCACCGTTCGCGGCATGGAACTCGCACACAAGCGGTTCGGTACGAAGCCTTGGAAAGATCTCGTCATGCCCGCCGTTCTGCTGGCGGAGAATGGCTTCCTCGTCGATGCCCCGCTCGCACGGCGGCTCAACGGCATCTTCAATGATGGCAAGTCGAACAACGTCGAGTTTCGCCGCGTTTACAGTAAGCCGAAATGGAAAAGTGGCGACCGCCTGACGCTTCCCGATCTCGGGAAAACGCTGCGTGCGATCGCGGAGAACGGACCGGATGCGTTCTACACCGGCGAACTCGCGGGGAAACTCGAATCCGAGATGCAGGCCCACGGCGGGCTGATGACCAGCGCAGATCTGGCCGCGTACAAAGCCATCGAACGCAAACCCCTTCGCGGCACCTATCGCGGCTACGAATTGATCGCGCCGCCCCCGCCGAGTTCGGGCGGCATCGCGATCATCGAAGCCTTGAACATTCTCGAACAGTTCGAGATTGCGAAGACGCCGCGCACCGATGCACTCACGATGCACCGCATCGCCGAAGCCCAACGCCGTGCCTTCGCCGACCGTGCGCGCTACCTCGGCGACCCGGATTTCACCCAGATTCCGGAGCACCTTATCACTAAAGAATACGCGAAAACCCTCGCCGCGAGCATCGACGCGAAGGCGACGAAAAGCGAAACGCTGACGCCGGAGATTGCGATTCGCGATGGCGGCACCGACACGACGCACTTTTCCATCGTCGACAAAAACGGCATGGCCGTGTCGAACACGTACACGCTGGAAAACTCGTTCGGTAGCCGAATCGTCGCGCCCGGCCTCGGTTACATTTTGAACAACGAGATGACCGACTTTAACCCCATCCCCGGCGTCACGACCCGCTCCGGAAAGATCGGCACCGAGCCGAATACGGTCGCACCCGGCAAGCGAATGCTCAGTTCGATGGCACCGATGATCGTGCGAAAAGACGGCAAACTGCACCTGATTACGGGTAGCCCCGGTGGGCGGACGATCATTAACACGGTGCTGTGCGTGATGATTAACGTGCTCGATTACGACATGGACGTGCAGGCCGCCGTCGATGCCCCGCGGCAACATAATCAGTGGTTTCCGGACCGCCTCGCTATCGAAGATTTCAAGACGAATGACACCGCGGTGTCGCGGCTGAAAGGAATGGGCCACGATGTCGTCGGCCACAAGCAAGGCGACGCCCACACGATCCGCATCGACCCAAAAACCGGTCGTTACCAAGGGGCCGCCGACACGCGATTGAACGGCAAAGCCGCTGGGTATTGAGAATGCAGAACGGAACCGCAGAGGGGCGGAGAACGCAGAGAGGTCTAGAATCGCTATTACAATAGTATCTTTTTGTATTCTCCACTCTCTGCGGTTGAAAATCTGGTGAACCTTATGCGACTTCGCTCGGTAATCGCACTGGCTCTCGCTCTCGTGGCTTCCGATCTCATGGCTGCCGACGCGGACCCGCTCGTCGGGTTCGATGCGGCCGTTGCGAAGGCGATGAAGGCGCACGGGGTGCCGGGGTTGGGCGTCGCGATTGTCAAAGATGGCAAGGTCGTGTTGGTAAAAGGCTACGGCGTTCGCAGTGTCGGCAAGCCGGAACTGGTCACGGAAAAGAGCCTGTTTGCCATCGGCTCGGTGTCGAAATCGTTCACTGCACTCTGTCTGGCGATGCTCGTCGATGAAGGCAAACTGACGTGGGACACCTCCATCATCTCGAAGCTGCCCGCCTTCCGCATGAACGATGCTTACCTGACCCAAGAAACGACCGTGCGCGATCTGCTCTGCCATCGCGTCGGTCTCAGCCGCAACGAACTCGTCTGGTACGGTTCGTCGTTCGATCGCAAGGAAGTCCTCGGCAAACTGCACCTCATCAAGCCCGAGGCCGCGTTCCGCACGAAGTTCACTTACAACAACATTCTCTATATGGCCGCCGGGCAGATCGTGCCCGAAGTGGCGAAAAAAAGTTGGGACGACTTCGTCGTCGAGCGCGTCTTTCAACCGCTGCAAATGACCACTGCAAATACGAGCGTCGCGAAGTTCGCCAAAGATGCCGACGTTGCCAGCCCGCACGAAATGGCGAAGGGCAAACCGGTCGTGGTGCCGTGGCGAAACATCGACAATATCGGCCCCGCCGGGTCGATCAACGCGAGTGCTGCCGACATGGCCGAGTACGTTCGGTTCCAACTAACGAAAGGCAAAGCGGGCGACAAAAGACTGCTGAAGAAAGCAGTCTTCGAGGAAATGCACACCGCACAGATGTTGCTGCCGAAGGGCGGTTTCTCGTTCAACCCCGATTCGCTCACGCACGCCTATGGCTTCGGGTGGATGCTCTACGACTTCAAAGGGAAATCGGTCGTCGAACACGGCGGGAACATCGATGGCATGACCGCACAGGTCGGTATGTTACCCGACGAAAAATTCGGCGTAGTGTTGCTGGCGAATCGCGGCAATAGCCTATTGCCGATGGCATTGATGTACGATCTCTTCGACCGCTACACAGGCGACACCACCGCCGACCGTGCGAACCAATCGGGCATCCTCGGTCAAGTCAATCAATTCGCAATCACGGTGGCCGTGAACATCGACGAAAAGACGCGAGCCAAAGACACGAAGCCCAGCCTGGCGTTGCCGAAGTATGCCGGGACATTTCAAGACGAGATTCACCCGCCACTGAAGGTAACGTTCGCCGACGACAAACTCTCGGTGAAGTATCTCGGCACCGAATATTCGCTCGAACACTGGCACCACGACACCTTCATCGGCACCGATCGCAACCGTGCCGATTCGCGAATACTATTTCCATTCGCACTCGATCAGGACGGAGCCATCGTCGAAGTCCGCATCCGCCAACCGGGCAAAGACATTCAACTCCAACGTACGAAGTGAAAGCGGTGTAACGCTTCCGCCTCATGAAGTCGCCTATGCTTTTCAATCGTTTCGGGTTTGCCCCGGATGGGGCAACGGAATGTAGCCGCGGGTGAAATCACGACTGCCGAAGGTCGGAGATAGCGAACCAAGCGAAGCACCGAAACCGGCGCTACTTCACCGGTGCGATGTACAACTCTGGCACGCCGAGTTTCTTCGCGGCGTCGTTTAGCGAGACTAACTCTTTTGTCGTGATCGTGTCGAGTTCGGCGATGTAGCCCGTTAGCGTTTTCTCCAGTTCGACCGCGAGTTCTTTTTGCGCTTTCGTGGGCGTGCCGTCGCCGTCGGTGGCGTTGCTGAGTAGCCAGACGAATTGCGAATAGAGCATCGCACCGCCGCGCGCCGCGAACACGTCGTAAACGACTTTCGCCTTCGGATTGTGCAGTTTCTCTTCGAGCGTCGTCAATTTTGCGGAGAGTGTCTCAGAGTCTTTGAGTAGCGGTTTCGCATCGTCGCGGTCTTTGAGTAGCTCTTTGCGGAAGCGGATTTGTTTCTGCAATGTGCGAATGCGCAGTACCGTTCTCGTAAGTTTCGTCACGCCGTCGCGGATGCTGAGTGCGAACAGTTCTTGTTCGATGGCGGTCTTCGCATCGCCGCGCGGGTCGGGCTTCACTTCGAGCGTCGTCGTGGCGATTTCCTTGCCGTGCATCAGCTTGATCGTGTAAGTACCCGGCGATGCGGGGATGCCCATCGCGGGGTTGCCCGCATCGACTTTGGCCTTCGGTATGAACTCGGCCCCATCGTGCGTGAAGTCCCAGACGAACTTGTTCAGCCCCGGCTTCACCGCGAACGTTCGCTCGGCTTTCGGCTCGGAATCCTCATCGTCTTCGTCGTCGCTTTTCGCGTCGAGTTTGCCCTTCGCCTTGGCAACGAGTGTGCCTTTCGCATCGCGAATTTCCACGAGGATGCCGTCCTTCGTCGGCTTCGGCGCGTGGAACCAAATGACCGCGCCGTTGTCCGGGTTGCTGGTCGAACTGCCGCGCAAGTGCGAGGTGATCGGCCGCCCGCCG
>JAYSKW010000703.1:0-13264 GCA_043726085.1 Limnoglobus sp. | reverse complement strand
GCCCGGCAGGAACGCCGAGGGGCTGGAATCGTCGACGCTGCGCGTGAGTTGGTGTAGTTCCGCAAGCTGAAACGCACGGTTCCCCGCCGTGATCGCCTCAATGTTGTGGCCGAAGGTTTGTTGAAACAGCGCTGCCAATCGGTCGACGTGCGTGAGGGATGTGGCACCGAACAGCAGTTCATTTGTGAGCAAATCCCACAACACTGGCACGCACTTGCGGCGTCGGAACCGGCCATCCCGCGATTCGTGTTCGAGGCGATCGCGTGCGGATTCTTTCGCTTCGCGCTTCTGCTTGGCGTTCGGCAACCCGCTCGGGTTCGTTGCCGATAATGCCTTGAGTTCCACGGCGTAATAGGCACGCAGCAAGTCGTTCGGTAGCTTGTCCGTATCGATGCGCAACTCGAAGCTGAGCATGTCGTTAATGATGTTTTTGGCGAGGTCGAAGTCGGCATCGAGGATATGCTCGCCCGCCGTCCAGCCGCATTCGACGCCATCCGCCGAAGCAATGCGCTGCTGCCCGGCCGCGAAGTTTCCCAAGCGTTGGATGTGATCTTCGTCGAACATGCGGGGTTTCGGGCCATCGACTTTGAAGCGGAGATAACTCGCACGGCCGGTGAAAAACCCCATCGAAACCGCCTCCATCGTAGACGCCGAAACACGAACGAGGCGTTCCGGTAGTCCGGATCGCCTCGTTACTTATCGGTTGCGGAGTCTATGCAGGATTAGCTGGCGAGCGATGCCGCGGGCGATTCCGAGTCTTTGCGGGTCATTTCGTCGTGAACTACGGGGTGCCAGGTTCCGTTGCGTTGGGGCTGCGGCACGTAGTTTTCGCGTGCCCAACGGCGGAGTTTGAGTTCTTCGATGAGATCGAGTTGCGTAGCGGAGAGCGTCATCGACACGGTAAGCACCTGTAACGAGGAGAGTGAGTCGAGATTTGTTAGCAGTCGGAATGGATTTGGCAAGGCTAGAATCGACGTAAGTCACAATTGCGGTCGCTCCAAAACCGTTTTTTGGGGTGTTTTTTCGGTTTTCGAGTCCCAAAACGCCCCGTTTTTGATCGCCATCCACTAATCCGTATTCCGTATCTCGGACTCTTATCGCGGGTTGTGTCGATTACTTTCCATTCGACAACCGGCGCAAGTGGAGACACTTTCACGACACTTGGAGACATTCTCACGACACTTCACGACATTCTCACGACACTTGGAGACACTTTCACGACATTTGGAGACACATCTGCGCACGACGTAAATTCCGACTTACGTCGGATCGTGTTGGATTTTTTGACTGTTGGTTTTCGTGTGGGTGCGCACTTTTGTCGAAACGGACGTGGATTGATTGGCAGGTATAAGCGAGCGGGGGAGGTCACTCCCCTGATTCTTCATGTGTCGTGGGCCACGTGCAGTTCAATTGTTATTTGTGCATTCTATTTTGGCATCTGCCCACTATGATGGCTGGATCAGTGGGCTGACACCCACCGCTCGCCAAAAGTGGGAAAATCGAACATGACGAAGCACAATCGGCGGGGGTTTCTCCAGACGACGGCGGCGGGGTTGGTCGCGCAGTCGGCGCTTGCGGAAGCGCCTGCGAAGCGCGCCGCGGAGTTATCGCTGTCGCCATTTCGTTTCGACGTGACGCCGCCGATGGGGCATTCGCTTTGCGGCGGCTGGATCAAACCGGTCGAAGCGGTCGACGATACGCTCGAAGCGATCGGCTTCGTTTTGCATGGAGCGGGCCAGCCGATTGTGATTTGTGCCGTCGATTGGACGGGATTGCTCAACGAGGCGCATGTCAATTGGCGGACGGCACTCGCTGAGGCGGCGGGTACGACGCCGGACCGCGTGGCGGTGCAGTGCGTCCACCAGCACAACGCGCCGTTCGCGTGTCTCGATGCCGAGCGAATCGTATTGAATCAGGGCGATCTTCCGCACATCGTCGAACTCGATTTTTTTCGCACCTGTCTCGAGCGTGGTCGCAAAGCGGTCGCGAACGGGCTGAAGAAAACGCGCCGAGTTACGCACATCGGTAGCGGTAAAGCGATGGTCGACAAAGTCGCATCGAATCGGCGCGTGTCGCGTTCGCCCGATGGCAAAGTGTTGGCGATGCGCGGGAGTGCGAGCCGCGATGCGAAGCTGATCGCGTTACCCGAAGGCTTAATCGATCCGTACCTGCGGACCGTCGCGTTTTACGATAAAGACACCAAACTCGCGGCGTGCCATTACTATGCCACGCACCCGATGAGCTACTACGGCGATGGCCGCGTCACCAGCGATTTTACCGGACTGGCACGCAAGCAACGTCAGCAGGAAGAGCCGGGTTGCACGCACATTTATTTCACCGGGTGCGCGGGGAATATCTCTGCGGGGAAGTACAACGACGGCTCGAAGGACGTGCGTCCGATCCTGACGAATCGCATCCACGCGGGCATAATCGCTGCCGAGAAAGTCATCGTTCGCGACGCCGTCGGCGATGCGAAATGGCTCACATCCGAGATGCTCCCACCACCTCGACCGGGCATCACTGCCGCAGAGATCGAACGAACAATCGCCAACAAAACGAACACCGTCGCGAACCGCAACCGTCCATCGTACCAACTCGCCTGGATGCGTCGACACGCGGCGAAGCAACCGCCCATCGTGCTGAGTGCATTGCACATCAACGACGTGTCGATGTTGCACCTGCCCGCCGAGTCGTTCATCGAATATCAGCTTCGCGCACAAGAATTACAACCGAAGCGATTCGTCGCAACCGCCGCCTACGGCGACGGCGGCCCGTGGTACATCCCCACGAAGGAAGAGTACCCCAACGGCGGCTACGAAGTCAGCGTCGCATTCTGCGATCCGGAAATCGACGCCATGATGACCGCCGGTATGAAAACCATCCTGAACGCGGGATGACATTCGACGTTTAGCCGCGCAGTCTTCGGAGCGAAGCGCGGGCACGATGTATCGGATAAAAACGTACGTCTCCGGGAGTTTCCGCCCGGCGCTTCGCTACGCAAAGCCTGCGCGGCGCGGCTAAACCAGGAAATCGCATTGTCACATCGATCGGCGTTATCCGAATGAGATAGCCGTTTGGTGTTCGATGCTCAACCGCGCAGATTCAAACAGTGAGATCCAAACCGCTAGTTCGATCCAGAACAACCCCTCGGCCTCAACTACGCAATTGATTCGATCCGCCTCCGCGTCCGGCAGACTCTCGCCAAATAACTTGATACTGAGGAAAGGTGCGACCACGACCAACTCTCGCATCAGCCCGTACGACGAGCCGAGCATGCCGCCCGGAATCTGATCCTCGTCAGCGAACAACGGGTCTTTGAAGTCGATTGGTAGATAAAACCCCTCACAGTCCGAGTGACATAGCAGGTGACTGCTAAACTTGAAGGATTCATCTTCGGTCACTGGATCGGCAGCGGGATCTTCCGATTCCGGGAATGGCTTCGGCTTCCAGTTGGGAGTGGTTGAAGCATGGGCCGCGAACCGCCGCAGGTAGTGCAGGAACGAGTAGGGGTAGCCACAGATCGAGGCGCGACTGACCAATGTCGGAAGCGTTTCTGGTTCAACGTGAGTCGACAGGTGATTTTCCACCAGTACGGCGTTAACATTAGTCAAGGCCTCACGCTGCCATTCCGCCCCTTCCTCATCGTTCACATTCAGATATGCGAGTATTCCGACTTCGACTGCAAGTCCCATAGTTCCCTCTGCCTCCGAAGCAGCTATTCAACAGAACCGGTTCCGTCGAATTCGACTGGTCGTGCCTTTATCCAGAAATCGATTCCGATTCCGTAGTTGTACCCACACAGAAACCCGCTGTCAAAAAATCTGAGGCGATTCGACGTAAATCGACTTTTATACTTCGACCGGGCACCTGATACGTTATCGTGCCAGAAGAGTCGAGGAGTGACGTGGCGGTTCAGGTGGTGGGATTCACTGTCGCAATACTCTGTCGTTTTACCCGCACACCGTGGCTGCCGTTTCCATGCCCGCTCATCGAACCGGACATGCAGACATTGCCATATCCGGCTCTCCGACCCAATTCGGCACGATACGGCTCGCGCCGCCCGTTTCATCGAAGGCTCTCGACCGTTCGCTACTTCCCGATTGCTTCCTGGTGGTTCAACCGCCTTCCAGGATGGGTCTCGCACCCATAGGATCAACACCACCTTTCCACGGCGCACGCACGCTGCGCAAGCGAGGGAGTTGCGATTTCCACGTTCGAGAGACAGCAGGGAGCTTTGCAAGGGTTTCCCTCGCTAGGCAGCGGGCTGGCACGAAAAAGTCCATGCACTGAAAGGTGAAAACGATGCGTCTGTTCGTTACTGTTCTCGCGTTTGCAATTATTGCGGTTCCGCTCTCGGCTGAGGAGCCGACGCTTGCCGAGAAACTCAAACCGATTATCGATACTCACAAAGGGAAAGTCGCCATCGCGGTGAAGAACCTGGCCACGGGGGAGGTGTACGAACACAACCCCGACGCAGTCATGCAAACTGCGAGTTTGATTAAACTCGCAGTGATGGTCGAAGCGTATCGCCAAGCCGATGAGAAGACGCTCGACTTAACCAAAATGATGACCTTGGCAAAAGACGACAAAGTGCCCGGCGCGGGCATACTCACCGATCACTTTTCCGATGGCGCGATGCTGTCGATTCGCGACGGCATACGCCTCATGATTCGCTACAGCGACAATACCGCCACCAATATGGTGCTCGACCGCGTTGGCATTAAGAATGTGAACATCAATACCGTGAAGCTCGGCATACCCGAAACGCGAATCAACTCGAAAGTCTACAAACGAAGTAGTTCGAGCGTCGATCTGCCACGCTCGGAAAAGTATCAACTCGGCTCGACGACCGCGAAGGAAACCGCGAAGTTACTCGAACTCATCCACACCGACAAAGCGGCAAGTACCGAGTCGTGCAAAGCGATGATTGCCCATTTGAAGGCGAACGACGACAAGGAACTGCTCGTACGCTATTTGCCCACAGGCACCGTGATGGCGCACAAAACCGGCGCGACGAATCAGGTGCGAAACGATGCGGGTATCATTTACATTCCCGACACCGACGCCGACAAGAAGCGAAAGATACCGGTGATTGTCGTCGTGCTGACGAATGAAAACGAAGACCAACGCTGGGTACTCGACAACGCGGGTCAGGTGACCATCGCTAAGATCGGCACAGCGGTGTACGACTATGTTCAGGCGAAGAAAATATCGCCTTGATTCGAGGGATAACCATGCCAACCGAAGAACTCGCGAAGGCCGTTGCGGCACTTCGCAACGCGAAAAATGTCGCCGTGCTGAGCGGCGCGGGGGCATCGGCGGAAAGTGGCGTGCCGACGTTCCGCGCGTCGGATGGCCTCTGGGAAGGCCACCACATCGAGGATGTCGCGACGCCGAGCGGCTTCAAGCGGAACCCGGCACTCGTTTGGAAGTTCTACAACGCGCGGCGGGCGAACGTGAAGACCGTGGTGCCGAACGCGGGACACTACGCGCTGGCCGCTATGGAACGCCACTGGAAAGAGTTCACCGTGGTGACGCAAAATGTCGATGGGCTGCACCAAGCGGCGGGTAGCGTTCGCGTCCATGAAATTCACGGCAGCCTGCGGCGCACGCGCTGCACAAAGTGCGGTATCATTCGCGATCGCCGGTTGGACGTGCTGGCCGAGTTACCTATGTGCGTCGACTGCGGCGCGATGCTGCGTCCCGATATCGTCTGGTTCCATGAGATGTTACCGCCCGATGTGTGGCAACGCGCCGAGCGCGCAGCGGAGACGTGCGACGTGCTGCTCGTCGTAGGCACGTCGGCGGTTGTCTATCCGGCCGCGAGCCTGATACCGATTGCGAAACAGCAAGATCGCGCTTCCCCTGCGACCATCATCGAGTGTAACCTGGCGCAAACCGAAGCGAGTACGATGGCCGACATCGGCTTGTACGGTCCGTCGGGCGAATCGCTACCGAAGCTCTGCGCGGCACTCGGGATTCCGATTTGAAGCGAAGCGTTTAGAACGTCTTGGCGAGCGGGGTGTAAGCCTTCGCTCGCTGTCACCGATTGAATTTCACGACGAGTAACACAATCGCAGCGACACCCACGACGACGAGCGCGGCGGCTCGGGCGATTTTCCAACTGCTCCACGGTCGCTTGCCGACGACTTTGCCCGAACGGCCGTTGATGAGAATCTGGAACGTCTGATCGTGATAGCGGTACGCTGCCACCCAAACGGGCAACAGCAGGTGCTTGAAGGTGATTGCCGAGTACTTCGATTTCTTGTCGTCCACTCGCTGATGGTCGCCACCGATGTCGCGATAAATCAGCCGGGTGATCTCCGGTTCGATCAACGATTTCGCGATCTGAAAGCCTTCTTTTAAGCCGATGGTATATCGTTCGGTTTTGAAACTACTCAGGAACTCCGCCTGAAACGGCTCCAGTTTGGCAATCTCCCACGGCTCCAGGTTATCGGTGAGCGAGTCCGGCAAACTCTTTGATGCAATCACCAGCACGTCGTCGAAGAAGTGCTGCACCTCGCCCGTAACCGAAGACCAACTGATGCGTGTCACCGCTCGCGTTTCGGTGCGGTTGTTGCCGTTGGAATCGGTGACGGTGTAGGTTTCATAATCAGTGTAATTGTCGCCGCGCTGGCCTTCGTAGAAGGTGTAGGTCATCGCATCGTACGTCCAAAACGGTACGTATACGCCGGAGAGTTGGCCGAGGTTCGCGATCTTCTTCAGCTCGGTCGGCGCGAACCAAAGTTCGCGTAACCACGCATCGAATTTCTCGCGGGCTTTTCGCAAATCGATGCTGAATGGCAGCAGGCATTCCGGGCAGATCATTCCCGCGACGGCAACGGGTTGATTGACGAGGTGCGTCGCGCAGAACGGGCACTTGTCGGTAACGACATTTTCTTCGAGCAACACAAGCGCGCCGCAACCGGTGCAGCGCGTCTGCGACTCGCGGCCCGGTATCGGCTTGGTCTGGCCGTCGAGATTTTCGAGATATTTCAGGTAGTCGCGCTCGACGATCGTGTCGTCGGAACCGCGTGCGATTTTTTCCTGGTGGCCGCAATACGGGCACTGTAACCCACGGATTTTCGGATCGAAATCGAGTCGCGCGCCGCACTGGATGCAGGGGAACTGCTTCCCTTGCGGTGGGGCTTTCGTCACCGCCGGTTCTTTGCGAATCGGCGTCGGGGCATCGGTCGATGGTGCGTCGGGCATGGTCATTACTTCGGCACTGGTGGTGGCATCTCGCCGAACAACGCCAGCAGTTCCGGGACGGTATCGGCGGCCACCCAATTCGGCGTACCTGCCTTCCACACCAGCGAACTCCGTTTCACTTCGCCCGTCTGGATCTTCTGCGCGACGATCGTCATCTCGTACGGCCCGGCGGCGGCACCGTTGACCACGAGGTGAAACCGTGCGGTGGCGGGGAGCGGTGGCGGCATTCCCCCGCCGGTTTGTGCCGCGTTCGCGTTGGCTTGCGTGACCGCGTTCACCACCTGCTGCCCGATGGCCACGCCCGCCCCCAGCCCGACGCCGATGCCCGCGCCGCTGTTCGGGTTGTTCGCCGCATCGCGGATCGCTTCGGCTGTCTGGAATTTCGTGTATTGGTCGAGGTTTCCAAGCACGCCCATCTCGGAACGCTTGTCGAGTGCCGCTTCGACTTCGGGGGGCAGCGAGATATTCTCAACGTAAAACTGCGTCAGCGAGATGCCCATCTTGTGCAGTTCGGGAGCGATCTTTTCCATCGCGACTTTGCCAAGCTTTTCGTAATTCCCCGCGAGATCGAGCATCGGGATTTTCGCACTGCCGATCACGTCGATCAATCGCGAAACGATCGTGTTCCGCAACTGGTTCGTGACTTCGTACGCTTCAAACGAAGGATCGGTTGCGACGAGTTCCTTCAGGAACGTACCGGGTTCGGTGATCTTGAACGCATAGTTCCCGAAGGCGCGCATCCGCACGGGGCCGAACTCGGGGTCGCGCACCATGATTGGGTTCGATGTACCCCACTTCTGGTCGGTCCACTGTCGCGTCGAGATGAAATAGACTTCGCACTTAAACGGCGACTCGAAGCCATACTTCCAACCGAGAATCGTCGACAGAATCGGCATGTTGTTCGTGTCGAGCGTGTACATGCCCGGCAGTTTCACGTCGGCGAGTTGGCCCTCTTTGACGAACGCCGCCGCTTGGCCTTCGCGCACGATCAGCTTCGCGCCGTTCTTGATTTCGTTGTTGTGCCGCGGAAAGCGATACGCCAGGATTTCGTTCTGCGATGGCTCGGTCCATTCGATGATGTCGATGAACTCGCCGCGTAATCGATCCAAAAGACCCATGAGGGAACCCTCCAAGAAGCCAGTGAGAAAGGCACGCCGATGTTGTATGGCGTTACCCGTACAGTTCCACAATCGGTGTAACCGCGTCTTTCTTTATCAGTGCCGGCCAGTAGCCGAGGACTTCGCGGACTTGCGGGCGGCCCGTCGTGTAACCGGTAACGCCAGGGTAGCCGGAGGTGACGAGCGGCGCGAACTCTTTCGTGAAACGCTCGACCGAGGCGATGTTCGGGTCGCGGACGGCGACGCGCAACACGACCTCAGCGGGTTCCGATTGCGTGGCCACCACCCCCGGCACGCAGCTACCGGCACCGAGTGTTTCGATTAACGAATGCTCGAAACTCACGCCCGCTCGTTTCAGACGTTCGAGCAGGATCTCACCGCATTTCCGTGCTTTTTCTGCTGCGTTTGGGCCAAAAATCACCAGCGTACCCGATGCTGTGAAACCATCGCGAATCGCCACGGAGACTTTGTAACTATCGGTAGCCGGGAGTCCGCGACTGCCCGTGCCCGTGACTTCATCGGGGGCGCATTGTCGAAGTTGCACCGTCGTAAAGTCGGCAACGACATCGGGCGTCAGGTAATGTGCCGGGTCGCCGACTTCGTACAGAAGCTGCTCGCTGACGGTTTCGATGTTGATGGCCCCACCGCTGCCGGGTGGCTTCAAAACGGTGAACTCGCCATTCGCGAGGACTTCGACGATCGGGTAGCCGACCGTTTCGAGATGCGTCGAATTGTCGGCGTTCATCCACAACCCGCCCGTCACTTGCGCGCCGCACTCGATGAGGTGCCCCGCCACGGTGCCGGCCGCGAGGTGGTCGATGTGCATCCAGCCGAACTCGTGAATGAGTGGGCCGAGTGTCAACGACGCATCGGCGACGCGCCCGGTGATGACGATATTCGCCCCCATCCCGAGCGCTTGCGCGATCGGCACGGCACCGAGGTAGGCGTTCGCACTGACCACGCGATGTCGCACGTTTGCCAGCGGCTCGCCCGTATCGAGATGTTGCAGAGCGTGGCCATTCGCGAGAAGTGCATCCAAGTTCGGCATCAAATCATCGCCCGAGACGACCGCAATGCGATGTGTATTCAAACCGTGTTTCGCTACGATCTCGGATACTTTGCGGGCGCAAGCGTGCGGGTTCATACCGCCGGCGTTCGTGACGATTTTTAAGTTCGGTTGCGTCGCCAGTATCGGCGCGAGCCTGTCGAGGACATCGAGAAAATCGCTGGCGTAACCCAGCGAGGCGTCGCGTTGTTTCGTCTTCGCGAGGATCGACATCGTCAGTTCGGCGAGATATTCGAGCGTGAGATAATCGAGCCGGCCGTCAGCGGCGAGCCGGATCGGTGCATCGACGCTATCGCCCCAGAAACCACAACCGTTGCCGATGCGTACGCTGTTCACGATCCATCCTCAAATTCGCTGAGTTTCCCGTTGCTCGACGCATATCGAACGGTTACAACAAAGGAATTATAACACGCCCATTTTCGCCACACGTTGAAGGTGCCTGCCGATGTGCAGACTGCCCGCGTTAATGATTGCCATCCTTTGCGTGATCCCCACGTTTTCTCGTGCCGAAACACCCGCCGATTGGGCGTACAAACCGGTCGCGAAAGCGAGCGTGCCGAAGTCCGGATTCGCGAACCCGATCGATGCATTCCTCGCCGCGAAACTCACCGAGGCGAAACTGGCGTTCGCGACACCGGCGGATAAAACGACGCTGCTACGCCGCGTGACGTTCGACCTGAGCGGGTTGCCACCGACGCCAGAAGAGATTGCCGCGTTCCTGAAAGACGATACGGAAAAGGCTTACGAGAAAGTCGTCGATCGCTTGCTCGCCTCGCCTCACTTCGGCGAACGAGTCGCGACTTGGTGGCTCGATGTCGCACGTTTCGCCGAAACGGATGGCTTCAAATCCGACGACCACCGCCCGAACGCCTGGCGTTACCGCGACTACGTGATCGACAGTTTTAACGCCGACAAGCCGTACGACCGCTTCGTGAAAGAACAGATTGCGGGCGATGAACTGGCGAGCGACACCGCAGCGATCATCGCGACGGGATTCTTGCGGCACTTTCCCGACGAGTATAACGCGGTGAATCTGGAACAGCGTCGCCAAGAGATTTTGAACGATATCACCGACACGACGGCGGCGGCATTTCTCGGCGTCACGCTCGGTTGTGCGAAGTGCCACGACCACAAGACCGACCCGATTACACACGTCGATTATTACCGCTTTCAGTCGTTCTTCGCGGGGATCTGGCCGACGGAGAAACCGCTGTTGTCGCAAGAGGCGATCTCCGCAATTGACACCAAAACGAAGGCGTGGGAAGCAAAGACTGAGGAACTTCGCCAGCAGATGGCGGAGTTGGAAAAACCGTTCCGCGAGAAAGCCGAGAAGAAAGAACGCTCGCGGTTCCAGGAAGAATACGTCAGCCTGATCGACATTCCGAGCGAAAAGCGTACGCCATGGCAAAAGCAGATTGCGGCGATGGTCGAAAAGCAGGTGTACTCGGCGAAGCGGTTCACGCCGACGCAGATGAAAAGCCCCGTCAAAGAAAAGTGGGAAGGCATGTCGAAACGGATGGCGGAACTCGCCAAGGACAAGCCCGCCGACCCGCCGATGGCAATGGTGATGACCGACGTGGGTGCCAGCGCACCACCGCAACATCGGCTCAAACGCGGTGACTGGCGGAAGCCCGGCGAAGTTGTCGAACCCGGTTATCTGTCTGCGTTCGACGACCGCGATGCCGAGCCGATGACTACGAAAATCGGCACATCCGGACGGCGCACGGCACTCGCGAACTGGATCGCCGCCGACAAGAACCCGCTCGCTTCCCGCGTGATCGTCAACCGCATCTGGCAGCATCTCTTCGGTCGCGGCATCGTTGCGAGTTCGAGCGATTTCGGCCTTACCGGCGAACGACCGACGCACCCCGAACTTCTCGACTGGCTCGCGCAAGATTTCGTTGCAAACGCGCGATCGATAAAGCGAGTCTATCGGCAGATCGTGACCACGACAGCATACCGTCAGTCGGGGATCGGCAACGAGTCGCATTACGCGAAAGACCCCGAGAACAAACTCCTCTGGCAGATGCCACGCAAGCGGCTCGATGGCGAATCGCTCCGCGATGCGATCCTCGCGGTGACGGGTACGCTCAGTGCGAAGATGGGTGGGCCGAGCGTTTACCCCGAACTGCCATCGGAACTGAAAGGCACCGCGGGCTGGAAGGTCAGCGAAGACCCGAAAGAGCGCAGCCGCCGTAGCGTGTACGTCTATGTGAAACGCAATCTGCGTTACCCGCTCTTCAGCTTGTTCGACAGCCCAGACCGCAGCGAAACCTGCGCCCGACGCTTCACGACAACGACTGCACCGCAAGCGCTGACGCTCCTCAACGATTCACTCGTACTCGGTTACGCGAAGACCTTTGCCGAGCGCGTGATTGCCGACGTCGGTAATGACACGAACAAGGTGATCGAGCGTACCATGTTCCTCGCGCTCGGCCGTAAACCGACAACCGAAGAAGCGGCCAAGCTGAGTGCGTTCTTCGCGAAATCGAATGGCACCGCGATTGAATGTGTGACTGACCTCTGTCACTCAGTGCTGAATCTGAATGAGTTTCTGTACATCGATTAGGAATCGCTCATGCACGTTCCCGCATTTGCCTCGCGTCGCGAGTTCCTGCACCTCGCTGGTGGTGGCTTCGGCGCGCTCGCGATGTCCGCAATGAATGCCGATGCCGCACCGACCGACGACCCGCTGACACCGAAGTTGCCGCACTTTGCCGCTAAGGCGAAATCGGTGATTTTCCTGTTCATGGAAGGTGGGCCGTCACACGTCGATCTGTTCGATCCGAAACCCGAACTGACGAAGCGGCACGGTCAAAAACTACCCGATAGCTTCGGGCGGGTCATCACGCCGATGGGCACCGGTGGCAACACGCTTCTCGCCAGCAAACGCAAGTTCGCCAAGCACGGTAAAAGCGGGCTGGATGTCTCCGATTGGCTCCCGCAGATGGCGACGACTGCGGACGATTGGTGCCTCATGCGGGCGTGTTGGGCCGATGGCCTCAACCACGTTGGCAGCGTTTGCCAGATGAACACCGGCTCGGTGCTGGCCGGAAAGCCGAGTCTCGGTTCGTGGGCGATCTACGGCCTCGGTAGCGCCAACCGCAACATGCCCGGCTTCGTCGTTCTCACCGACAACGGCGAGGTGACCGGCGGCGCACGAAACTGGGGCACCGGCTTCATGCCCGCGACCTACCAAGGCACGCTTTTCCGCAATGGCGCGAACCCCATTCTCAACCTCGCCACCCCCGCGAATGTGACCGCCGACCGCCAGAAACAGAAACTTGAGCTCATCGGCCAACTCAACGAGATTCACAAGCGACAACGGCCCCACGACAGCGAACTCGATGCGAGACAAGCCGCGTATGAACTCGCCTTCCGGATGCAGGCCACCGCACCGGAAACCGTCGATCTCTCGACCGAAGATGCCGCCACGAAAGAGATGTACGGCCTCAACCGCAAGGAAACTGCCGATTTCGGCCACCGCTGTTTGCTCGCACGGCGGCTCGTCGAACGCGGTGTGCGTTTCGTGCAAGTCTATTGCGGCGCGGGCAGCCAGTGGGATGCGCACGCAGACATCGAAGGCAACCACACGAAGCTGTGTACGCGGGCCGATCAACCGACGGCGGCGCTCATTAAAGACCTCAAGCGTCGCGGGCTGCTCGATTCGACGCTCGTCATTTGGGGTGGCGAATTCGGCCGTACGCCGATGAGTGAAGGTGCGAGCGGCCGCGACCACAACCCGTTCGGCTTCAGTATGCTCATGGCGGGTGGCGGCGTGAAAGCTGGTACCACGCACGGCACTACCGACGAGTTCGGACTACGCGGCGTCGATGGCAAAGCCCACGTCAGCGACTTCCACGCCACA
>JAYSKW010000702.1:0-5857 GCA_043726085.1 Limnoglobus sp. | reverse complement strand
TCAGCCCGCAGTTCTCGAAGGTGTATCAACTGCTCGGCGAGTGTTACATCAAGCAAAACGACAACGCGAAGGCGATCGAAGCGTTGACGAACGGCTACAAAATCGCCGACGAGCGCGGCGACAAGATGCCGCGCGACGCGATGGCGAAGATGCTGACCACGCTCGATGCGCCGATCCCGAAAGCGGCCGAACCGACGGCATCCGTCGACGAAGGCCCCGAAAGCGGGTTCACCTGCGAGCGCCCCGGTTGTGCCGCGGGACGGCGTGCCCAGCCACTCGCACTGCCACCGCTCAAGGATGAAATTGGCCTGCGGATTCAGCAAAAAATCTGTGCCGACTGCTGGCAGGGTTGGTTCAAAGATTTCAGCATCAAGGTCATCAACGAGCTTCGCCTCGACCTCAGTTCCGAGTCCGGCCAAGGTGAATACGACAAACATATGCGGGAATACTTTGGCTTCGAGAATTGACCATGACCGCCCAGACGTACATCGTGCAGTACGGTCTCTCCGCACATATCGGTAATTTTCGCCCCCCCACTTCGGGGCGTTTCGTTCGTTCGGATCGCGTCGTCATCCGCAGCCCTCGCGGTATCGAACCTGGAACAATTTTGTGCGAGCCGAACCGACCGTTCGGCACCGCGACCGATGGCGAATTACTTCGCACCATATCCGATGATGACGAATCGAAGTGGTCGTTATTGCTGCAAGAATCGCAAGAGATTTTGAACGCAGTAAACGATGCGGTGGTCGATCAGCCGGTGCAATTTGTCGACGCCGAACCACTACTCGATGGCCGCACGTTCCTGCTACATGTGTTGCCGTGGGGCGATGCGGACATCTCGCGAATCCTCGAACGGTTGTCGGCCACGTTCAATCGCACGTTACTCGTTCACGATCTGTCGCAGTTGCAAAGTACCACAGAAGAACCCGAGCCGAGCGGTTGCGGCAAGCCCGGTTGCGGCACGGAAAGTGGCGGCTGTTCGAGTTGCAGCACGAGTGGCGGTTGCGGTACATCGTCGTGTTCCAGTGGCAAAGTGAAGTCCGCCGCCGAGTTGACGGGCTTCTTCAAACAGCTACGCACGCAGATGGAAACCGACGCGAAGCGCACGCCACTGCTGGGGTAGATTTCTTCCACCGGCAACGACTGAGGGTGTTTGCCCGTCCCATGGTTTCACCATGGGCTAAGAGAGCGACCCCTTCAGGGTCGGCGCGGGTTCTTCGGTCCTGAAAGGACCGCTCACGTAGCCCATGGTGATACCCATGGGAGGGGCCGCACCCCTTGACATCGTGCCGGATGGCGTCGCGTCTCGCAGACTCGCCACGACTGGTTTTTGAGGGTATTTGCCCCCGCGCAGGCTAAAGACCTGCGGCTACCAGAATAAGTCGAAAATCGATACGTCGTGCCTTCTGAAATGGTCACTCCTTTTGACGCGTGAGGCATAAGTTGACAATCGGAAAACTCCCTCACAAAGAAAATGTTCGACTTTCGCTGGTCACTTCGCCAAACTAATTCCACCTACGCCTTCCCTTTTAGGAGATTCACCATGCTCGGGCGTTACCTTGCAGTGGCTGTCGTGCTGCTGTCGCCGTTTGCGGCGCGTGCGGATGTCGATGTCCCTGCCGCGATTCAAGCGATCAAGGCCGTTGGTCGCGAAGGGGCGGGCAACGAGGCCGCGGCAGCGGGCTGGAAGCAACTCGTCGGCGGGGGTGGCGTCGCACTGTTCCCGACGCTGAAGGCGTTCGATGGGGCCAGCCCCACGGCGGCGAACTGGCTGCGATCCGCAATCGATGGCATCGCGCAAGCCGAGAAGAAAGCCGGGCGCAAGCTCCCGACAGAAGCGCTGATCGCATTCGTGCAAGAAGCGCAGAACGCACCCGCGGCACGGCGGATCGCGTTCGAGTTGATTGCCGATCAGGATAAAACCACGGCGAATGGCTTGCTCGAAAGCATGGTCAACGATTCGAGCCTCGAACTGCGTCGCGATGCGATAGCGGCCGAGATCGAGAAACTGAAGCCCATTTCGGCGGCGCTCACTTTGAAACCGGCGTACGAGAAATTGTTCGCCGCTTCGCGCGACCCCGATCAGATCGAGCAACTTGCAAAGCTCGTCGAAAAGGTCGAAGGCAAAGCCGACATCACGAAGCACATGGGTTTCATCACGAAGTGGCAACTCGCGGGGCCGTTCGATAGCCCGATGGGCGCGGGTTTCGGTACGCCGTACCCGCCGGAGAAAGCGATCGACCTCGCGGCGGAGTTTAAAGGAAAAACGCCCGAGAAGTTCACCTGGATGCCGAGCGAAACCAAGCAGACCTACGGCATCGTCGATCTCAACGCGGTCGTCGGCAAGCACAAACACGCGGTCATTTACGCCTTCGCGACAATCGATGTCGAGAAGGAAACCGCCGTCGATTTCCGTGCGGGTAGCCAGAACGCACTGCAAATTTTCGTGAATGGCAAGAAGATCTTCGAGCGAGAAGAGTACCACCACGGCACGAAGCTCGATCAACATGTCGGCAAGGGCACGCTGACCGTTGGGAAGAATCAGATCCTCGTGAAAATTTGCCAGAACGATCAGGCCGAGCAATGGGCGCAAGTGTTCGGCTTCCAGCTACGGATCTGCGATCACCTCGGCGGCCCCGTCCCGATGCAAATCGTCACACCCACCACCAACAAGTGACGCTATGAAATTTTAACCGCAGAGTTCGCAGAGAACGCGGAGTAAAAAACCATGATTTCCACACAGTTCAAACACAAGCGGAAAACGGCTACCCAGAGTGAATCATCCCATGATTTTTCTTCTTTGCGTACTTTGCGCCCTCTGCGGCTCTGCGGTTAATGTTTTGTTTTTCGTCTTTGATTACTACTCAAATGGACTGCTAATTAAAATCAAGTGCTAAGAGGAGTTTGTCGCATGAATCGCTTCATCGCATTGGCCGTGTTGGTCGTCGGTAGTCCGTTCACACATGCAGAAGACTGGTCGCAGTTTCGCGGGCAGAACGGCACGGGCATTTCTTCCGAAGCGGAGTTGCCCGTGAAATGGTCGAAGACAGAAGGCCTCCGCTGGTCGATGCCGCTCCCCGCTCGCGGTGTGTCGTCGCCCGTCGTTCATGGCGGGAAAGTTTACATCACGTGTAGTTCGGGTGCGCTCGACGACCGTTTGCACGTGCTCGCCTACGACGTGAAAACCGGCGAGAAATTGTGGCATCGGCAACTCGCCGCCACCGGCGGTACGAACTGCCACCCCATGACTTGCATGGCCGCACCGACGCCCGTTGCCGACGATTCCGGCGTTTACGCGATGTTCGCCACGGGCGACTTGGCCGCGTACGACGCCGATGGCACACTCCGCTGGTATCGCTCGCTCGTCGGCGATTACCCGAGCATCACGAACCAAGTCGGCATGGCCGCGTCGCCCGTGTTGGCCGATGGCAAATTGATCGTGCCGATGGACAACGCGGGGGAATCGTTCATCGCCGCGCTCGACCGCAAGACGGGCAAGAACCTCTGGAAAATCAACCGCGAACGCGAAATCGGCTGGGTAACACCAGTCGTACGAACACACGAAGGCAAGACCGAAGTCATCATGTCCGGGCGTGGCGTCGTGACCGCATATTACGGCGAAACGGGCGAGAAATTATGGTCGCAAAAGGGCACCGGACCGAGCGATATTGCCTCCGCGACGTTCCAGGAAGGCGTGCTCTACAGCCCCGGTCGCGGTGGCACCACGGCACTGAAAGCGGAGAACGGCACGTTCAAGGAACTCTGGAAGTCGCCGAAACTCAACGGCGGAATGTCGTCGCCACTCGTTCACAAGAACATCGTGTATGCCGCCACGGGTGCGGGCGTCGTCAATGCCGCCGACGCCGTCACGGGGAAGTCACTCTGGGACGAACGCTTCAAGGGCAAAGCCTCCGCCTCGCCGCTTGCGGGTGCTGGCAAAGTCTACGTTTTCAACGAAAAAGGCCTGACGACCGTACTGAAGGCCGCCGATAAAACCGAGATTCTCGCAGAGAACGACCTCGGCGAAGAAACGCTCGGCACACCCGCAATCAGTGGTGGCGCAATCTTTATCCGCACCGACAAAACGCTATTCTGCGTTGGGGCGAAATAGCTCCGCCCGGCTGTGATCTGTAAGAGAATGCGTGCGACAGGCGTATCTTGTGTTGGCGGTTACGACCCATGGACGCTGGCAGTCCGTGGGTTTTCTTTTACTCGGGAATCTCTCATGCGTGGGATCGCGAACATCGCTTTCGTCTTGCTCTTTCTTGCGATGCCCGTTCGGGCGCAGTTCGACGATCCGATTCCATCGAAGACCTCAAAGAAGGCCAACGCATTCGCCGGTGTCGCCACAATGACATCGGAGATCGTTCCTGCAAAAGCGAAGCCGGGGCAACTCGTCACGTATCGCCTCACCATGTCGCCGAAGCCCGGTTGTTGGACTTATCCCGCCAACCCGCCGGCGACGCAACTCAGCAAGAATAAAATCAAACTTCCTCGCGCGGGAGACGTGGTTTTTGTCGAGCCAGTGACGGATCCTCTCGGTGCGAAGGAGAAAGCAAGCCCGCTCGGTGGGACCGATCTTTACTATTCTGCACCCGTCACGTGGGAGTTCAAAGCGATCGTGTCGCCGAAGGCGCTGGCGGGTAAGCGAACGATCACCCTGACGGGTACGAGCATCCAGGCGTGTAACGACAACAACTGTTTTTACAGCGACAACGCCCCATCGGCTGAAATAGAAATCCTTGCCGGCCCAGCAGATGCCGTTCCCGCGCAATATGCCTCGTTCTTCACTGACACCCCACCGTCACCGCCTGCTGCGGTCGTTGTCGAACAGCCAATCGCGTTACCGAAATTGGGTGGCCTGATCCAGAAGACGCCCATACCCACGGCGGAGTACGAAAACGCGATGAAAGAGGTTCGAGCGAATCTGACGAAAGGCGACTCGAAGCTCCCGTCGAACAGCTTGTGGGCGTTCCTGATCACGGCAGCGGTCTGGGGCTGGATTTCGCTGGCGACGCCGTGCGTGTTCCCGATGATCCCGATCACGGTGAGCTTGTTTCTGAAGCAAGGCCATCAGTCGCCACGGCAAGTATTACGGCTCGCGACGGTTTACAGCCTGACGATTATCGCGGTGCTGGGCGTATCTGCGTTTGGTCTCCTTTCGGTGTTCCAGGAGATGAGCGTAAACCCGTACATGAACATATTTCTGGCGGCGCTATTTCTCTTCTTCTCACTCAGTTTGTTCGGCATGTACGACATCAGCTTGCCGGGGTTCTTGCTCCGTTACTCGGAGAAAAAACGCAGTGGCGGCGGTATGCTCGGCACCATCTTCGGCGCGATTGCGTTCTCGATTGTCAGCTTCACCTGCGTGGCCCCGTTTCTCGGTGGCTTCGCGGGAATGGCGGCATCGGGGCAATTCAACATGCTGCAACGCATCGCGGGTGGGATCGCTTTCTCCGCTGCGTTTGCGTCGCCGTTTTTCTTGCTCGCGCTGTTCCCGAGTTTAATCAAAAAGCTGCCGCGCTCCGGGGGCTGGCTCGACACCGTGAAGGTGGTAATGGGCTTTCTCGAAGTCGCAGCCGCGCTGAAGTTCCTGCGAACCGCTGAGGTCCGTTGGCCCCCCGTGACGCTGTTCACCTACGACTTCGTACTCTCCGCATGGGTGGCACTCGCCATCGCCTGCGGGTTATATTTGCTGAATATCTTCCGGTTGCCACACGATGAAGAGAAGCCGACCGTCGGCGTGACGCGGTTGATTTTCGCGCTCGGTTTCCTCGGCATCGGCGTCTACCTCGCACCGGCCATTTTCAAAAATAACGACGGCCAGAACCAGCGTCCGAACGGCGTGGTGTATGCG
>JAYSKW010000701.1:0-2068 GCA_043726085.1 Limnoglobus sp. | reverse complement strand
TATCGGCTTACTTCCATCGGCCCCGTTCATAACGGAAACCCGAACTATGTCGACGCTGAAAAAAGTGTACATCGAGACCGTCGGTTGCCAGATGAACGTCCTCGATAGCGAACTCGTGATCGGGGCACTTCGCAAGCAAGGTTACGATCTCACGCACACTGCCTCTGAAGCCGATGTCATCTTGTTCAATACCTGTTCGGTTCGCGAACATGCCGAGGAAAAGACATATTCCTCGCTCGGTCGCGTCATCCCGTACAAGAAGTGGAACCCGGACCTCGTCGTCGGCGTGATCGGGTGCATGGCGCAGAAGGACCAGCACCAAATTCGCGATCGCGCACCGTATGTCGATATGATCGTCGGCACGGGGCAACTCGCGAAGATTCCCGCCCTCGTCGAGGAAGTGAAACGGACGCGACAACCGCAGTTTGCGCTCAGCCTCGGGCGCACCGATGGCGGTCGCGATGTCGTCGAATCGAGCTTCGAGAGTTACGACCCCACACGCGACCCCACGATGCGAGCGACGCCGTTCCAGGCGTTCGTTCGCATCCAGATCGGTTGCGATAAATTTTGCACTTACTGCGTCGTTCCGAGTACGCGCGGGCCGGAACAGAGCCGCCACCCGGATCACCTACTGGCCGAGGTGCGTTTACTCGTCGATCAAGGTTGCAAGGAAGTCACGTTGATCGGCCAGACGGTCAACAGCTATGTGTACGATCACGGCGATGGCCGGCGCACGCGGCTCAGCGATTTGTTGAGCGCGATGCACGACACGGCGGGCCTCGAACGCATCAAGTTCGTCACGAATTATCCGCGCGATATGACCGACGATTTGCTCGATGCGGTGCGCGAACTGCCGAAGGTTTGCAAGTATCTGCACGTGCCGGTGCAATCGGGTTGCGATGAAGTCCTGAAGCGGATGAAGCGGAACTACACCGCCGATTATTACCGCGACATGCTCGCGAGGTGCCGCGAAAAGGTGCCGGGCGTGGCGGTGTCGTCGGATTTCATCGTCGGGTTCTGCGGTGAAACCGAGGAGAGTTTCCAGAAGACGATGAACCTCGTGCAAGAGTCGAAGTTCAAGAACTCGTTCATCTTCAAGTACAGCGAACGCCCCGGCACCAAGGCGATGGAACGCTACCCGGACGACATCCCCGAAGACGTAAAGAAAAGACGCAACAACGACCTGCTGTTCGTGCAAAACGCGAACTGCCTCGTCGATCATCGCGCGAAGATCGGCCAAACGCTCGAAGTGCTAGTCGAGGGCCTCAGTCGCCACGGCGAACGCTCGGATGGGCTGATCAAGCAGTACACCGGGCGGGCGATGACCGACCACATCGTGGTGTTTGAAGGCACCGACCGGCTCATCGGCCAAACACTACAAGTCCACATCGACAACGCGAGCGGCTTCACGCTCTTCGGCACGGTATTGACCACCGAAACGAGCGGTTCGTCGGGTCGAGCGATCCCCACGCCACGCGCGGCGTCGTCGCGAATTGGTTTGAAGTTGGTGTGAAGGCAGAAACGAAACGAGCCTGGGGGTTTCCCAGGCTCGCATTCGATTCGCGTCGACGATTTACAGGCCGACCATCTTATTGAGTTCGGCCAGCTTCGTGGTCAGGGTAGCAGTCAATTCTGCCAGCTTGTCTTTCGGAGCAGCCTTGAACTCTTCGAGCGTCTTCCTGAGCGAGACGAGCGAGTCGTTGGCTTCTTTCGCCTTGTCGCCGGTCAGACCCTTGATCTTCTCTTCGATCTTCGGCAGGGCATCTTCGACTTTCTTCTTGATGTCGCCCATCGCGTTGGCACCTTGTGCCATACCCTGGCTTCGCATCTTCTCCATGTCCGCTGGGGTAGGTCCGCTCGGGGCTACCGATGCGGTTTTGTTGTCGCATCCGACGGCGAGGACTGCAATCGCACATGCACCCAGCCCCAGCACAAATTTACGAATCATGGGAGAGTACCCTTCAAAATGGAACAGTGAATCTGCGATACATCCCGAACGGGAACGTACATCGCACCCGTATTGATACGCAACGAGCCGTTCTATTCCCAGAAAAATCGCGGCCCCGCA
>JAYSKW010000700.1:0-3708 GCA_043726085.1 Limnoglobus sp. | reverse complement strand
GGGCCGGCACCGACGATGGCAAAGTTCACGTTTCCACCGACGACGCGAAGACCTGGACCGACCTGACCGCGAACGTGCCCGATCTACCCGCATCGAGGCCGCTACTGATTTTCGCCCAAGTTTTGCCGAGGTCGGTCGTCTTCCAAATGTACGGGCGATAGTCGTCCATACGGTGATTGTCGACGACGAGGTACGCGGTCTTCGCATCGAACGGCGAGGCTTCGATGCAGACGACGGTGCCCCAGTCGGGTAGATCGGGCACGTTCGCGGTCAGGTCGGTCCAGGTCTTCGCGTCGTCGGTGGAAACGTGAACTTTGCCATCGTCGGTGCCGGCCCACAACAGGCCCTTTTGCTTCGGCGATTCGGCGAGTGCGAAGATCGTGCAATAGGTTTCCGCGCCGGTGTTGTCGCCGGTGATCGGCCCGCCGGACCACTGTTGTTTCTGCTTGTCGTTGCGCGAGAGATCGGGCGAGACGGCCTCCCACGTGGTGCCACCATCGCGGGTACGGAACAGCACGTTTCCCGCGTGATACAGCGTTTTGGAATCGTGCGGCGAAATCAAAATCGGTGCCGTCCACTGGAAGCGATACTTCATCTTCGCCGGGTCGATCCCCGACGGGTTCACTTGGTTGACCGTGATGTTTCGGGCTTGTTTCGTGCGGAAATTGAATCGCGTAAGGATGCCGCCGTACTCCCCGGCATAGACGATATCGGGGTCGGTAGGGTCCGCGATGCAGTGCCCCGCTTCGCCGCCGCCGACAGTCGTCCAGTCGCCGAGACCGATGCCGCCGGGCTTCAGCGAATGGCTCGGCCCGCTCGCGCTGCCGAGGTCTTGCATACAGCCCATGATGCGGTACGGCGTGCGATTGTCGGCGCTCACATGGTAGAACTGCGCGAGCGGTAACGGCGGCGCGTGCCACGTCTTGCCGCCATCGCTGCTGAGGTCGACGCCGCCATCGTTCGCGTTAATCATGCGGTTCGGGTTCGCGGGGTCGATCCACAAATCGTGGTGGTCGCCATGATGCAACCCCTTCACAATCTGGAACGATTTTCCGCCGTCGATGCTCTTCAGAAGTGGCACTTGCGGCAGGTACACCACATCGGGGTTCGTCGGGTGAACGACGATCGTGGAGTAGTACCAGGCTCGCTGGCGGACGATCCGTTCGCCGTTTACGAGCGACCAGCTTTCGCCGCCATCGTCGGAACGGTACAGCCCACCCTTTTCGGCTTCAATCGAAGCATAAATCCGGTTGCCGTTCGATTGCGATACCGCGACGCAGACCTTACCCCAGATGCCCTGTGGCAGGCCGTTCTTGTCGCGCTTGGACTTCAATGACACCCACGTGTCACCGCCATCGCGCGAGACTTGGAGATCCGATCCGGGGCCACCGCTCGTCAGTTCCCACGGGCGACGCTGCGCCTGCCAGAAACCGGCGAACACCACCCGCGGGTTACTCGGGTCGATCGCGACATCGGACGCACCCGTCTCGTCGTTCTGGAACAGCACCTTCGACCACGTCTGCCCGCCATCGGTGGTGCGGTAAATTCCACGCTCCGCGTTCGGCCCGAAAGCGTGCCCCAGCACCGCTGCATACGCGATGTCCGCCTGTTTCGGGTGAACGACCATCGTGCCGATCTGGCCGATTTGCTTCCAGACGTGCTGCCAATTTTTTCCTGCATCGGTGCTTTTGAAGATGCCCGCACCCGGCGAGACGTTGCCGCGAATGTTCGCTTCACCCGTCCCCACGTACACGACATTCGGGTCACTCGGCGCGACGGCGATACTGCCGATGCTCGCGGTCGGTTGGTCGTCGAAGATCGGCTTCCAGGTGATGCCCGCATCGCCGGACTTCCAGACGCCCCCCGATGCCGCAGCTGCGTAGTATGTGAGCGGGTCGTTCGTCACGCCACTCACGCGCGAAACCCGCCCACCCGCGTACGGCCCCACCAGCCGATAGTTCAACGCCGCGAGTTCCTTCGGCGACTTTTTCTTCTCGGGTTCATCCGCCGCACGGGTGGCTGTCGATGCGATGACGATGGCACAGATTGCGATCCAGAAACGAACGGGCATAGTGAGTTCCTGCGAAGGAATGTTGCACGGCAAAATCGGTTTATTTCGCCCATCTTAAACGATGTGGTGCCCCATTCTAGATCGAATGCGGGACAGAATCTGTAGGAAGTGTATCGCAAGCGTCACAACCGGCCCCACTCTCAGCGAGCGTTAGGCCTCGTCAGTTTTTGATTCTGTAAATCGTTCTGTATAAACTGATACTTCTTTCACGCGAGGGGATAGGAACGTGCAGCTTACTGATTTGTTCGCGGCGAACTCGACGGGCTGGCTGGTCGAAAACAATCCGTTTCGTTCGTCTACACTCATACTTCTGGCGCTGGCTGCGCTCGGGCTGTTGGCGGCCATTCTGTTCCAACTTCGCGTGATTGGCGGGGTGTTGTGGGCCGCTGGGATAATTGTTCGTGGAGGGATTCGCACGGGGTTTCGCGTGTGGGAGTATTTCCTCGCGTGGGCTTCGTGGCGGCTGTTCCTGGCGGTTCAACTCGGCCTCTTGGTAACGGGTGTGGCGATAGCGGAGCCGATGCCGATTGTCGCCATCGGCTGCGCCCTGATCCCGCTGGCGATGGGCCTCGCCGCATGTCTCGCGTATATGTTCATCGACGTCGAACGGTACGAAGTGGCACGCGGGTATAAGGCTCTTTACGACCCGATGAAGGGCCAACGGCTCGCGGTCGAACTCGCAAAGTACGGCCAACAAGTCGGCGTTCCCCTGCTGGCGTCTTCTGCCGTTGGAATGATCGGCGGCTTCGCCCTGCTCAACTTCGCGCTCTTCGAGTTACTCGGCACAAAATGGTACAGCCAGCCCTCTGCCGACGCGACGTATCTCGACTTCGTCGCGTCGGCGTTGGTCCACTTATTCAGCGTCGTCAGTCTGGTGAATCTCGCGAACGCGCAGCATGTGGTTCCCGTGTCGGTCGCGCTACCGGCGGGTGGGGTCGCTTCGGCGTTCCTCGCGATGTTCAAGTCGTTTTTCACGTTGGTGCTCCTTCAACAGATCTTCGCGTCGTTGCGAAAAGGGCGGTTGCTTACGGAAACGATCGCCGACTTCTGGAGTCCACACGAGCCGATCCACGAACGGGCGCGAGCCTCGTTGCCGCAATATGGGGCGATCGCACTCGGGCCATTGCTGACGTCGCTTCGCTCCACGGAAGCGTTGACGCGGGAGCAACGCGAACAACTGCCGCAAGTTCTGGCGACGATCGGACCGGCGGCGATCCCGCACCTGATCGCTCACCTCAGCGACCCGAGCGAATACGTCCGCGCGGTGGCCGTTTCCACGCTCGGCCGCCTGCGCGCCGCAAATGCATTGCCGCAAATGGCACTACTGGTAAACGACCCGAGCGATCTCGTTCGATTGAGTCTCGCGGAGGCGTTCGGTGAAGTCGGCGTTCCAGCACCAACGACCGCGAAGCGCACTCGCAACCGACGGGGGGTGTGGCGATTTTTCCGCAGACGAGCACGGTCCGTTTCCGACATCGATCCGATTGCGATCGCCGTTCCCAATTTAATGACGGCATTGGCTGACTCCGCGGCCACCGTTCGCGCGCAAGCGGCGACGTCGCTGGGGCGGTTGGGCAGTTCGTCCGAAGCGGCGATTCCGGAATTGATTGCAAGCCTCGCCGACCCCGACGAGACGG
>JAYSKW010000699.1:0-2327 GCA_043726085.1 Limnoglobus sp. | reverse complement strand
GCAGAACGATGCCCGACGAGCGCAATATCGCGCACGTCGTCGACCATATGCTTGTTCATGAAAACCTCCCGTGGGAAACGGGCCGCAGCAATTGCTGGGGCCTTCACCGCAGGTGGCTCACAGTGGCGCGAGCGGCACGTTCCGTCTGGAGAGGCGGTCGGTCGTGTGCGTCAGAGGAGTCGCCTTACATCGTTGCATCCTTCGAGTGTTGGGAACCGACTCGCACGGCTTCGCGCAAGTCGATCGTATTTTCGTAAAGCGCTCGACCGATGATGCAGCCGAACAACGCCATCGCTGACAGCCGGGTGACATCGGCAATGTTTGTGACGCCCCCCGATGCGATCACTGGCAGTTTCATCGCCGCTTGCATCTCGGCGAGACCATCGAAGTTCGGCCCGCTCATCATGCCGTCTTTCGCAATATCCGTGTAAACGACTGCGGCGAGTGGCGAAGCTTCGACCCGCTTCGCGAGTTCCGTTGCCTTCGTGCTCGACGTTTCAAGCCAACCTTCGGTCGCCACGTAACCGTTGCGGGCATCGACGCCGAGGACGATCCGGTCCGGGTATCGATCCGCCATGCGGCAGACCCAATCGGGATCTTGCAGCGCACGCGTACCGAGCACCGCCCAGCGAACGCCCCAGCCGAACACCGTTTCGAGGTCGGCTTCGGTGCGAATGCCACCACCGAGTTGGCACGGCACACCGGCGGCACGTACCGATTTGCGAATCGCGTCGGCGTTGACCGGCTTCCCGGCCTTCGCGCCATCGAGATCGACGAGGTGAACGCGATCCACCCCGCACTCAGCCCACTTCTTCGCGATGCTCGAAGGGTCGTTCGAGAACACCGTTTCCTGCGCGTAGTCGCCCTGCCGCAGCCGCACGCACTGCCCGCCGAGAATATCGATTGCCGGATAAATGATCACAAGAGACTCCGAAGCAAACGTTCGAGAAACCGCTGTCTTATCGAGTCGGCTTCGCGTCGTCGTGGCGGAGTGGATTCACAAACCGCATCGTGACGGGTATCGCAGGCAGATGCAAGCGGGTTCACGGTTATCTTCCGAAAGCGAACCGATGCGCTTCGCCTAAAACGAAAATCCGAGCGGGATCGTCCAGTTTTCGATTGACGGCCACTGTCGTGCGGTTTTTAATAAGCTAGGATGTACGAAGCGGTTTAGGCATTTGGGGAACTATTCGCGTTCCCTCGCATCTAATCGCCGATTCGTCACGTGCTATTGAATCTCGACTCCGATCACCGGGAACACCTCATGACTCGCTCGTTGCGTTCGTACGCCCCCTCTCTGCGGGCGATGTGCGGGATTGCTCTCGCACTGGCTGCCCTCTGCGCATTTCCGAGCCTCGGCTTCGCCCAAGACGAACCCGCCGCTCCCGCTAGCGGTGGGGCCAGCGAAAACAAGATGATCTTCATCATCCAGTCGATCGGCTGGGTATTCGGTGCGGTGCTCCTCGGTTGTTCGGTCTGGCTGATCGCCATCGTCGTTCTGTTGTTCCTCGACCTCCGCATGAATAACGCCATTCCAGCCGGTTTCGTCGACGAGTTCACCGACATCGTCAACAAGCGGAAATTCAAAGAAGCCTACGATATGGCTCGCGGCGACCCGTCGATGCTCGGTCGTGTGCTCACCGCTGGCATGGCTCGCCTTCAGTACGGAATCGAAGATGCTCGCGATGCATCGCTGAATACGCTCGAAAGTATCAAGTCCGACAAGGACAGCAAAAATAACTACACCGCCGTGATCGCGTCGCTCGGGCCGATGCTCGGGCTGGTCGGTACGGTGTTCGGGATGATCGGTGCGTTCATGGAACTCGGCAAGCCCGGTACGACGGCGAATCCTGCCGCACTCGCCTCGAACGTCGCCCACGCACTCTCGGTCACACTCATCGGCATCGGTATTTCGGTACCGGCGATCACCTTCAATGCGTTCTTTCGCAACCGCATCACCCGCGTCTGTATGGATGTCGGCCACATTGCGGACGACTTGCTGACGCAGATGTACCACAACTCGAAGAAGCCCGGCGGCGGCGGCCCGAACCTGACTGGCCCATCGGTGGCTACCGCGGCTCCCTCCGTTACAGCCGCGCCTTTGGCCCAACCACCCCGTTAATCGAATGGCGACGGTGTGCGGATTTCCCCTTCGCGATCCAACGGTAGCCATCTATGAGTCACGGTAGCGTCGAAAAGTGCGAACCGAACATGACGCCGATGCTCGACCTCGTGTTGCAGCTCGTCATGTTCTTCATGTTGTGCGCCAAGTTCCTCATGGAAGATGTGAACCCGACGGTGAAACTGCCGTCGGCGATTCAGGCGAA
>JAYSKW010000698.1:0-9032 GCA_043726085.1 Limnoglobus sp. | reverse complement strand
GTAACCCATCGCAATGCCTCGCGCAATACCAAAATCCTCCAACTGCGTAACTCGTACTAATCTTTGGTCTGTAGTTTTTGAATGAGATCCATAATGCGTGGGCGATCCGTGGCGTCCTTGCTCGGGTAGGCGTAAACGAGCGTGGCGTTGCGATCGAGTGCGAAATCGCCGCCGAGTTGGAAGACATCCTCGGTGTGCGTGAGTTTGCGAATGCGCTCGCCGCGAAACAGCAACTTGATGAAGTTGAACAGAATACGTGGCCGCAAGAAGTGCCAGACACTGACGCGACCGAGGCCTAATGCCTTGTAAGACGCACGTTCCGGATCGGCGACGATTGGGAACGGTTGCGGTTCGTTTTTCAGGAACAACTGAAGCACCGCTGGTGGTGCCTGTACGATGCCGAAGACTGCGATACCCGCCGCCTGGAACGCGGGATAGTTACGGGCCACCTCGCCGAGGTGGGCAACGCACGGCATTCAGGCCAGGTGCCGCATCATAAGGATTAGCGTGCGATCCGCTATTAGCAATTCCGAGAGCACAACCGCCGTGCCGTCGGGTTTCAGGAACGTCAAATTCGGGAAGGTTTCGCCAGTTTTCATGTGCGTATGATATGTAACTGCCGTGCCGTCTCTTTCAGAAATCCCCACGCGAAGCCGAAGTGGATACCGACGAAAACGAGCGGCACGCGGGCCACCACCGCGAGCGGTTTGCCCAAACCGAGCACGATCGAACCACCCGTAATCACACTGCCGTAAAGCAGAATCGAAGCGAGATACGCCCAGCCCACGTACGGCACAAACGCACTCGCAATAGCACCGACTACGAGCCAGACCGCCCACAACGGGGGCACGAGCGCGGGTAGCGAAAGTGACGCCGGGTGCTTCGCCGCCAGCCGTCCTCGACCGGAACCGTAGCGGACGAGTTGGACGAACAACCGCGAGAATGTGGTGCGAGGATCGTAGACGATCTTCAACTTCGGCGAAAAGAAACAGGTCAGCCCAACAGCATCGACGCGGTGATTGAACTCGACATCTTCGCAGGCATCGAACTGCTCGTCGAACAGCCCCACCGTTTCAAACACGCTTCGCCGATAGGCCACCGCCGTGCTTTGCGGTCGCACGAACTTCGCCTCGTCGGAGAAAATATCCGATTCCGGATTGTGGCCCAAACGGCTCGACCGCGCGATCGAGACGGCTTCCTGGAATCGCGTTGGGTTCGGCGCATCGAGGGGTTGCGGCCTACCCAGACAATCGGCACCGCTTTCCATGAAGGCCTGCGCGAGGTTGTGCAGGTAGTTGCGGTCCGGAATGTGACAATGTCCATCGACGATGACCGCGACTTCGCCCGTCATGTGATAGATGCCGAGGTTCCGCCCCGCACTCGACACTCGCTGCGGATTGTAGGTCAGGTGCAAGTTCGCAAATTCGCCCTGTAGCCGTCGCACGATTGGCACGGTTTCGTCGTCGCTACAGCCATCGGCAACGATGACTTCATATTGATCGCGCGGGTAATCTTGCTCGAACAGCGAACGTAAAGTGCGTTCGATCGAACGCGCTTCGTTCCGCACGGGAACGATCACGGTGACGGTCGGCATCCTTGACCTCCGGAGAAGCGAAACGGTCCTGTTTTTCGCATTTTTCTGGTAGCCTCAGGTCTTTAGCCTGCGTTTGCCACGAGCAATCGCTGAGGGTCGTGGTGAGTCTTCGAAACACGACGTTTCTAGCGCCCGGAATGTACGCTTTGGCGGATTGCGTCGCGTCTCGAAGACTCGCCACGACTGGTTTTTGCGGGTATTTGCCCCCGCGCAGGCTAAAGACCTGCGGCTACCAGAGAAGAAAGAACGAATGACGCACCACTACCCAAAACTACCGTCGATACAATTTCCGCAAACCGAGCACTTTTAGCACCGTACACAGCAAGATCGAGAGATCTCGCATTGGGCTAGCGTGGCGAATGTAGTAGCGATCGTACGCGAGTTTGAGCCGTACGCATTCGATCGTTTCATCGGGCGACAGGTGGATTTGGGCGTACCCCGTGATGCCGGGCTTAACTTCGAGGCGACGGTCGTAGCCGTGGATTTCTTTGCGAAGGTTAGCCGCAATTTCGGGTCGTTCGGGTCGTGGGCCGACGAGCGACATCTCGCCCTTCAACACGTTCCACAGTTGGGGAAGTTCGTCGATGTGCAATGCGCGTAGCACAACGCCGAGCCGCGTGATGCGGGTGTCGCCGGGCGTCGACCATTGCGGTTTGCCGTCTTTTTCCGCATCGATGCGCATCGTACGAATCTTGTAGATCGTGAACGGCTTACCAAACTGGCCCATGCGTATCTGCGAGTACATTCCGGGGCCGTGTGAGGTCAGCCGCGTAAGTAACATCGCGAGCCACATGACGGGTAAGCAAGGCACCATCAACACGATGGCGGCGGTGAAGTCGAACGCCGTTTTCCAGCGCTCGCCCGCAATCGCGCTCGTGGGGTTTGGCACGGTCTCGATGGCGACTGCCTTCACCACAAGCGTGGTAGAAGTGAATCGATTTCCCGTTTTCGTTAAGTTCATCGGTGTAGGTATCCTACCTTGGAGTTCGTCAGGGTGTTGTCGTCGATCCATTCGCGAACGCCTCGGCGTATTGGGCGAACGCATCTCGCACGAAGCGGCGAATCGGTTCCGCGTCTTCCACACGGTCGCCGGTCGGCGATTCCGCCAATGCGGTGACGATATACAGTTTGTAAAGTTCAGTCGCCTTCATGTACTGGAACCGCGCATAATCCGGTGCATCCCAGGTGCCGTCGGCCGTCCACGCCCAACGCACGCGCAGTCGTTCGACTTCGGTCGCCTTGCGCTTCTCGAAATCGGCGACGAAGTACATCGCCGTCTTCCCGTCGGGCAACTTAAACGTTTCCCGTTTCGGTCCGAAGGTCATTTTATAACCGCTCGCGGTGTAGCAAACGTCGGGCGTGTGCGTCGAGACCGCACCGGGTACCCCGGATATGACGGAGAGCACCGCCGAAACGTTTTGCGACGGCGAAAAATATTGTCGCGAAGTGGCAATGCTACGCTCTTTCAGCGGGACATCGTGGGGCACATCGCTCACTTCGACATCGCCGAATTTCACCTCCACCGCGTGCATTCGCTCGGTGCGTGCCACATTCGGAGCGAACACAGACCAACGATGTGTGATCGCACCGTGAACGGCCGCCCCCGCCAACACGAAGCCAAACGCAAGCCAAATCGGCAAAGATCGTTTCAAGGCAGTCATCCTCTACATCGCTCAGAGTGAAACAAAATCTACTCAAAAACAAACCGGATATTAACCGCATTGTGCGCGGAGAACGCCGAGTAAAAATCCTTCGTGTGCGTTCTCAGTTACACTGCTTACGCCTTTCGATGAAGATCGATCTTTGCGTTCTCTACGCCCTCGGCGGTGAAAATTCTTTTCCGTTCTTAACACAAGGCTTCCTGGGGGGTCGCACCGAGATACACGATCCCGGAGAACGGGATTTCCATCGTGGCGATTCGCTCGCTCGCTTTCTTCACCATCGGCAATCGCGTTTCGCGGTTGAGCGTACACAGCAACACGACATCGCAACGCCGCGACACTTCCACCGCTTCTGCCGCCGTCAGCAACGAGTGCCCATGCAGAATCACGCAGTCAAATGGTTCCTTCAGCCGGTTGAGCAACGCTTCGAGCCGCCCGCCACATGCTGCCATTCGCGCCGCTTCGGACCATTGGCCCGCGGAAACGAAGTGCAAGCCGCTCGGCAGAGCGTGAATCGTATTGCGGAAATCGGCCTCGCCACGCAGGAGTTCGCACACCCCGACGCCGTTGGGCACGTTCGCCAATGGGTGCATCGTCGGTTTGCGTAAATCGAAGTCGACGAGCAAGGTTTTGAAGCCGCCCTGTGCCAAGCTGTTCGCCAAATGGAACGCGGTGAACGCCTTGCCTTCATCGCCAATCGGGCTGGTCACCGATACCACGGTCGCGCCGCGCGATAGCCACGTTTGCGTGACGTACGCCCGGAGTTTATCGACCGCTTCGAGCATATCGGTCCGCTTCGCCGAACCGCGGTTTGAATCAGGTTGCCAAGGAATCACGCCGACAACGGGCATCGGTGCGGTGTTGCGAAAGTCGGCGACACCGCAGAGTTTCTGCACTTTCGTCTCGTAAGCAATCGCGCCGAAGGCGATCAGCGCGAAGCCGAACATCCCAGCGAACGCACTGCCGAGGATCTGCTTCCGCGTGTCGCGCTGCATCGGCGTCGAAGCCGTTTGCAAGACTCTCACGCGCTTCGGTGAACTGATATCCAACCGCAACGTCGCCGCGTGGCCGGCGATCAACCGAAAGATGAGGTCGTCGACTTCGACCAAGCTCGCATCGGTATTTATCAACCGTTTTGAGTCTTCGTGCCGCTTCTCTTCAGCTTTGACGAGCGTGAGCGTCACGGGGTCGGGTGGCAGTTTCGCCATCTCTTGTTCGGCTTCGACGAGCCGCTTCTGATCCTTCGCGAAGCGAGTTTCGAGTTCGCCCAACTTCCGTATCGCGTCATCGTACTGCACTCCGAAGTCGCCCGCTTTGCCCTGCCGTTTCGCGAGTTCCTTCTCGTACGCCTTCTTGATTCGCGTCTGCTTCAGTTGCTCGGCCATCTTGTCGGCTTCTGCGAGCGATGCGAGAATCGTCGGCGCGTCGGGGTTCTGATACGTGGCACGATCCTTGTTGTACTTTCGGCGAAACACCCCTTCACGCGTCGCCAGGAATTGCACCTCGGGGTCGCGGTCGACTTCGTCGAGAATTTCCTTCGATGGCGCGCCCGTCGTTAGCGATTGCATCTGTTTTTCGAGCGTTTCGACGCGCGATTTCTGCGATGCGATCGACAATGGCATGTCGTGCGCTTGTTCGCGAAGCAGCATCACGCGCTTCACTAACTCGCCGACGAACAGCTTGCGAATCGACTCGGGCAAAGCCGCAGGCGGTATCGCTATCGCCGGTTGGCCGAGCGCTGGGAACGGTCGCGGTTCGGCGGGCACCACCGCACCCACGGGCAGTAGCGCATCGTTCCCTTTACCCGATTTCTGATTCAACGTGTCCTGCAACTTTCCGAGAGTCTTCTCAACGACGATCAGGTCATCTTGTCGCTCCTTGATCTCCTTTTCGATGACTTCTTCCATGTACGCGAGTTGCACCGCATTGACGATCTTGCGGATGTCCTCCGCATTGTGGCCCTTCATCGTCAGTCGAATGATTTCCGAACCTTCTTGGAACGAGACGACCAACTCGTCGTCGAGAAACTGAAACGGGTTCTTCTGTTCCTGGATGGTTGCCAGGTCGCTGATCCGCGAGCCATCGACGATCGTACTCAGCGCTTTGTTTAGCACGAATTCGTTCTTGATGAGCTGCGAGTTCGTCTTCAAGTACGTGGTAAAGTCGGTACGCGATCGTTGCGGATCCTTCGAGTTCGACACGCTGAACGGCGACGATGCGACGCGGAGCAGTGCGTACGATTCGTACTTCGACGGCAACATCGTCCACGCCAAATACGCCATCGGCGCGGCAATCAGCGCCCCGCAAAATAGCACCATCAGCCAGTACAAACGCAGCCACGCGAGAATGCGATAACCGTTGCCGCCATCGCTGTCGATCTTCGGCGACATGCGTACCGCCGCACGCGGTGTTCCCGCCGGGCGAGATGCCCCCGTACCCGGCGCGATTGCCAAATTCGTTGTGCTCATCGTTGGGTTCCTTCCCATTTCCGCACGCCGCATCATTCGGCGCGAATCACCAGCCGCTTCAGTAACCACAGTTCCAAACCGAGTAACGCCAACCCGACGGGCATCATCAGCCAGCCGAAGAAATCGTGCAGAAAGTGCGTCGTTTCCTTATCGTGAAACATCGTCAGCCCGATACCCGTGGCCACGATCCGCAGTACGTTTGCCAGCAAGGAAATCGGGATGATCCCGAGCAAGACCATCAGTTTCTCGAACGTCGTCCGCCCCGCCATCAGCACGGCCCCGAACGAAAACGCGGCAAACGTCATGAGCATTTTGAGGCCGCTACACGCATCGACGACGCCGAGCTTGATTTCGTCGATCAGGATCAAATTGCCTTCGGCAATCGCAGGCAGTCCGCAGGTTTGCAGAAGGAACGTACTCGCCCACGTCGCCGCCGTTTTGAGTGGCCCGCCAACATTTCGTTCGAGTTCGTACGGCAACGGGATCATGAAAATGAGGAACAGAATCGCAGGCCCCGTCAGCGCGAACCAACGTCGCCCGCCGAGTACCAGCACCGCACCCACTGCGGCAATAAGCATCGAAATGGCATCGAGTTGGTGAAACAGTAACCCGCCCGCCAATGTGCGCATCAACAACGCCATGCCGAGCACCACGCCGCCCACGATCGGCATCGGCGTTACCGTCGCCGCACGCAATGCATCGCGGTTGCGATAGAGCAAGAACGCCGAGAACACCGGCACGAGGAAGCCGTGCGAGTATTGAGGGTCGCCGACCCACTTCTCGTACATGAATGTTAGCGTCGGCCAGTACGCCCAAGCCAGAGCGAAAGCCAACGCGACGAACGATCGAAAGTATCCGAGTGATTGCAACATCGCCCGATTGTGAACGGAAACGAATCGCGAGTGCAATAGCAATCGAAAGCAGGTTCGGCTCACGCCGAAAGAGACGAATCAATCGGTCAGTTTTGCCAGTGGGAACGAGCCCAACACCGAGAGCGTGTCGCAGAGGTCTTCCAACAGTGCGAGGGCTTTCTTGATCTTCGGGTCTTCGCGGTGGCCTTCAAAATCGACGAAGAAGACGTATTCGCCTTTCGCATCGCGATACGGGAACGACTCGATCCAGGTGAGGTTGATCTTGTTACCTTTAAAGATCTGCAAGACATCTGCGAGCGCACCGGGATTGTGCCGAATCTGGAACATGAGCGCGGTTTTGTCGGTGCCGGTCTTGGCGCTGTCGTTGGCTCCAATTACCGCGAAGCGCGTCTCGTTGTTCGCGTAATCCTCAATGTTGCTGTAAAGGACTTCGATGCCATAACGCACGGCGGCCTGACGGCTTGCGACGGCGGCGGAATTCGGCGACGTCGTTGCCAGCCGTGCGGCGTCGGCGGTGCTGGCGACCTCGTGTAACGACGCATGAGGCATGTTCTTGCTGAGCCAATTGCGACACTGCGACAGCGCTTGCGCCTTGCTGTAGATATGCTGAATTTCGGTCTGCTTGCAGTTTGCCAAGAGGTTGTGGTGAACCATCAGGCGGACTTCGGAGCAGATCTTCACGCTCGGGTGCCGGATGAACATATCGAGCGTGTCGGCGATCCGGCCATCGGTCGAGTTTTCGAGCGGAACGACGCCGAGATCGACGTGTTTGCGGCTCACTTCTTCAAACACCGCGGCGATCGAGCCGACCCGCATGTAGTCCACCGCTTCGCCGAAGCGTTCGAGTGCGGCGATGTGGCTGTAACTGTATTCTGGCCCGAGGAATGCGACTTTCTGCACACGCTGGAGCGCCCGCGAACCACTGATGAGTTCGCGGAAGATCGCCTTGATCGACACTTCCTGGAGCGGGCCTTTGCTCGATGTCAGAATGTTCGCGAAGACTTCTTCTTCGCGGGCTGCCGAGAAGATTTCGCCGCCGTGTTCGGACTTCACTTTGCCGATTTGTGCCGCCACGGAGGCGCGTTTGTTGAGAAATTCCAGTATCGTCTGATCGAGTTTGTCGATCTGCACGCGCAGCGCTTTGAGGTTGGCGGCAGACTTTTCTGACGATCCGTTATCCGGCTTACGCGACATGGATACGCAACTCATCTAAAGGTTTGGTGAGTATAATTCGTCACAATTTAGTCGTGCGGATGGCAACCGTCAACGAATGACCGACATTTGCCGGTAAATGTAACCCTTTTCCGTGCGGGTTGTTCGGGTGGATCGGCTGTCGAATCATCGGGGGATAGCAACGGGTGATTTGCCGGAGCGTACGCCGTGTGCCAAACTGGCAGAGAGAGTAAGGATCGACGCGGGATTCGACACCGTTTCGCAAAATGGCTTCGACCGAATCGATTACTATTATTGCAGTTGCGGAATATCAATCACGGCGCGATGTCGTTGGCATCGCTTTTGCAGACAGTGTTACGTCAAAAAACATGTATATGCTCGGTTCACCTGACATTATCATCAACCGAATGGCCGACCAGCCATTCCCACGGAGAACAATCAGATGGCGGAAGAAAAAATCATCGGAATTGACCTCGGCACGACGAACTCCGTTGTCGCCGTTATGGAAGGGAACGAAGCGAAAGTCATTGCGAACCAGGAAGGTAACCGCATCACACCCAGTGTGGTTGCGTTCGCGAAAGATGGCAATCGCCTCGTCGGCGATCCGGCGAAACGACAGGCGATCACCAACCCGGCCCGCACGATTTATTCGATCAAGCGGTTCATGGGCCGACGCCATTACGAAGTCGAATCCGAAGAGAAACTCGTCCCGTACAAGATCGTCGGCGGTAAAGACGAACTCGTGAAGGTCGAAATCGACTCGAAGAACCACACACCGCCGGAAATCTCGGCGATGATCCTCCGCAAGTTGAAGGAAGCCGCCGAGGCGTACCTCGGGCACACCGTCCGCAAGGCCGTGATTACGGTGCCCGCATACTTCAACGACGCGCAACGCCAGGCGACGATCGACGCCGCCGCCATCGCCGGGTTCGACACCGAATGGGAAATCGAAGACCCGAAGACGGGCAAGAAGAACAAGCAGCGGATGCGGATTATCAACGAGCCAACGGCGGCATCGCTGGCGTATGCGATGGACAAAAAGAAGGACGAGAAGATCGCGGTGTTCGACCTCGGTGGCGGCACCTTCGACGTGTCCGTTCTCGAAGTCGGCGAAGTCGTCGCCGCCGAGGTGCGTATCGCCGTTAGTCGAGCGAACCTGAAACACGCCGTCTTCGCCGACTTCGAGAACGGACACGTCGAAGGTGCCGCCACCGAGGTCGAACACCGCGATCTTCTCGTCCTTCTTTTTGTCCATCGCATACGC
>JAYSKW010000697.1:0-8776 GCA_043726085.1 Limnoglobus sp. | reverse complement strand
ATGTCTCTCACGATTCGTTAAGCTCGCTACTAACTTACAAAGAGTTTCTAAGCCCCACCGGCGGATAACCGGTGGGGCTTTCGCTTTTCCTACACACCTCCATCCACGACGCACGATAATGGACGACGCCTTTCTCCCCCATCTCCGCTGTCCACTCGATCACACGCGACAAGCCACGCTCTCTCGCGAAGATCAACTCCTTCGCTGCTCGCAATGCGCCGTCACATTTCCCATCAAACAAGGTCTGCCCATACTCTTAGTCGACGAAGCGATCCTTCCCCCTCACATCCAGGAAGTCTCCGGATTGCCATGCCGTAAAAAGCGCGCCTTGCGAGTGCCTGCGAATTGAGGTCTCAATGTGGGGCACGTTTTTTACGTGCCATTGTAGAAAAGGCACGTAAAAAACGTACCCCACACATCAGAATCCTCACTCTTGTTGCGAGAATGGATTAGCCAAATCCGGTGCGATTGCGGCCAAGCGGTCACCGGCTTGGATGATGATTTGATGGGCGACTTGGTTCGGGTGATACCCACCTGGTAGACGTATCAGCAGTTTGCCGTGATCGTTGCAAAAGCGTTGCACTTCTGCGTACGAATGGCTCGACCAACGAATCGCGAGCAGCACGATGGCCGTCTCGGGTCGGATGATCCCCGCTTCAAATGCACTGATCGAACTGTGTTCGGGGACGGTTTCCCAATAGACATCGCTTAAGCCGAAGGCGCGAATTAGTGCGGCTTTGTGTTCGGGCCGCACCAACCCGCCAATTAGCACGATGGCGCGGCCCTTAAGCCACTTCGCGACTTGCACGACTTCATCCGATACGCGATCGACCGGTACCGCTTCTTGCTCGACCGTGGCTTTTAGCCGAAGGTATTCGTCGATTTCGCGAAACACCAACGCCGCATTCTTTGGCAAAGGGATTTCATCGGGAATCACATCGAGAACGGGCACCAATTGTTCGCGCGTCTCGAGGTGGCTCGGCGGCATTCCCGCAGATACCGCTTCGTCGAGCAGTTCGATCACGCGCGGCCAATCGTCGAAGGTGTTGGGGTTTTCGCCCGCTTTGCCGAGCTTGTATTTGAGGTTATTCAGAATCTTTTTCAGCCCGCCGGACTTTACCTGCGAATCGCGTAACGGAGACGTGGCGACGGCAATACGCTGTTTGAGGCTCGGCCACGTTCGCGGATCGACGCGGTCTTCGCGCTTCATGTATCGCTGGATGTACGTGCTGTGCGCGGCCGCCAGTTCACGTACCGTCACGTACAACTGAATTTGATCGGCATCGGGGCGAATGTTCGTCGTGTCGATCACCGCCGCGAACAACAATCCTTGGGCTTCGGCGGCGAGATTCAACGAACTCAGCAGCAGTTCGCGATCCTTGATCCAGCGCGGGTCGAGCACGTGGTGGAGCAACTCGGCGGCATCGGCACCCACATCGTACGCGGCGGCGAGATCTTCCCATACGGTTGCGGATCGCGAGAGCGTGGAAATATCGAGCATCCAGAGCGTGCATTTAATCAGTTTCTCCGCCTTCGACCGAAGGCCCGCCGAAGAATCCATGTAGCTCGACTCGCTCGATGCGTTCCGGTGCCGCTGCGCGATGAGTCGGCACGCTTCGGCTTTCACGCGGCAGCGACTGGCGATAATACTCGGTTCCTGCGGGAGCCAACTCGTGGATTCTTCGTTGTGCGGATCGGTACGAGCGAGTTGTGGTGGCGCAGTGAGGTGGAATGTCAGTAACGACGCCGCCACCGTCGCGGGCAGAATGGCCTCTCTCGGCTTCCGGACTTCCACTTCCGGAATCAATATCGGCACCAATGGTGCCTCTGCTGTTACCGTTTGGCCTTCGACCCAACCGACGAAAGCACGACCGAGCGTTGCCACATCGCGCTGCAATGTGGCATCGGATTCGATCAGGCTCTTTAGGCGATTCAAAAAGGGCGCGAGAGCGTTTAACAATTCGTGTTCTGCGGGCATTTCATAATTCTACGGTGTCGGGCGACGTGTGCAGTTTAGTTTTCCGAGAAGGAAATGGCGAAAAAAAAGCGGCAGGTCGAACCTGCCGCTACAAAAATGCTCGTTGGAACCGCTTTAAGCGCTTTTCTTCCCCTGTTTCCGCTCGAACAACTTGTGATCGCCACGCACGATATCGGCCGTCACGACGTAGTGGCCCTTCGTTTCCATGTCGGGAAGTTCATACATGATGTCCACCATCACATCTTCGACGATTGCCCGCAGACCGCGTGCGCCCGTGTCGCGATTCTTCGCGAGTTTCGCGATCTCTCGCAGTGCGGCGTTCTCGAACTCGACCGTTGCGCCTTCCATCTCGAACAACTTCTGGTACTGGCGTACGAGTGCGTTCTTCGGCTCGGTGAGGATGCTAATCATCGCTTCTTCGTTGAGCGGATCGAGCGGGGCCAGAACGGGCAGGCGACCGACGAACTCGGGGATCAAACCGAATTCGATCAGGTCGTCGGCGGTCACTTGGTTGAGCAATTCGCCGAGGGTGTGTTCTTCCTTGTCGGCGGACGCCCCGAAGCCGATCGTCTTGCGGCCGATCCGCTTCGAGATAATATCTTCCAGCCCGACAAACGTTCCACCGCAGATGAACAAGATGTTCGACGTGTCGATCTGAATGTACTGCTGTTCGGGGTGCTTGCGGCCCCCTTGCGGTGGGACGTTGCTGACGGTGCCTTCGAGCATCTTCAGCAGCGCCTGTTGCACGCCCTCGCCGGACACATCCCGCGTGATACTGACGTTCTGGCTCGTCTTGGCGATCTTGTCGATTTCATCGATGTAAATGATGCCGCGTTGCGCTGCTTCGACATCGAAGTCCGCCGCATGAAGCAGTTTCAGCAACAGGTTCTCGACGTCCTCGCCGACGTAACCGGCTTCGGTGAGCGTCGTGGCATCGCCAATCGCGAACGGAACGTCGAGGATCTTCGCCAAGGTACGTGCGAGCAGCGTTTTGCCGCTACCGGTCGGGCCGACGAACAAGATGTTGCTCTTCTCAATCTCGACATCGCTGCGGATGCCATCGGTGTGGCTCAACCGCTTGAAGTGATTGTGGACCGCAACCGAAAGCACCTTCTTCGCACGCTGTTGGCCGATCACGTACTGATCGAGTTTTTCCTTGATTACCCGTGGGGCGTGCGTGTTGCCGACGGCGGACTTTCCGTTGCCGCGACGCTTCTTTTCCTGGTCGATGATCGACATGCAGAGTTCGATGCACTCGCCGCAGATGTAGACATCGCCGGGGCCTTCGACGAGTGGGCCGACATCGCGGTGACTCCGCCGACAGAACGAACAGTACGCATTCCGATTGCGCCCCGTTGTTCCCGTTGGTCTACGGGCTCCACCTTCACCGGAAGTACGCTCAGCCATCAGTATCCCCGAATCGAGTATGTTTGCGTGTTATAAAAGGTCGCTCGCGGTCGAACGTCTGAGAACTATATCGCGTCGCAAGAATTCCGGGTTCTCGGTTGTGACAATTCGCACGAAGCTGACGATCCCGAAGCGTCGGGTCTGCCGATTGTACGCCGAACGACGCGCGAGGTGCTTCGGAATTTTGTCCATCACTCGGTTTCAGGCGGGGGAGGAGGCACATCCGAGCCGACAGTTGGCGGCACCGCAGGTGGTTTCGGTGTGACTCTGGGTAATTTAGACGGATTCGATTTGCCGACTTCGCCCTTAATCTTCGCGGCTAACTTGTCGCGCAGGCGGTCGTATTCGTCCTGCGTGATCTCGCCGCTCTCGTACATCTCGCGAAACGACGACATCGACACCGAGGCATTAATTTCGTCGGGTTCGTCGATCTGCCGGCGATACCGCGTCGCGATTTTGAGTACCAGCGCAGCCACGATCAGCCCGACAAACGCGATACCGACCACGTTGATGAGATCGATGCGGCCCTGTTCCTTGTTGATCGGAACGGGGGCAGGCACCGGCGCAATCGTTGCCGGTTCGGCAATCGCTGGGTCGGTTTCGGCGAACATGTCTGACCTCGCACACTTGTGGGGCACCCGGTTCGGGCTAACCAACCCTCACCGCCAATTCTAAGATACGAACAGCAATCCGTTCCATGGAGGGTGTTTCCGTGCCCGCGATCATCGACGACACGTATGCCGAGGCGTTCCGCAGCATCTACGCCGAGGTGCTGATTACCGCCCGAGACCGGCACTGGCTGGACATCGCCGTGGCCGCCGCCACCGGCAACGCGAGTTCCTCGATCCTCTGCGATTGCGAAGCCGGCGTTAGCCGATACTCCACCGACACGCCCGATGGCCGCCCCGGCGCGATCGTGCAATTTCACGTACCGCGATTCTGGAAGGAACGCGAGTCGAAACTCGAACGCGCCCTGTTAGTGCGCGTCTCGCAGAACGTACTCACCTGCCCGACGACCGCCTGCTTCAACGTCTTGCCTGCCGAAGAAAAGTGGTTCCCACTCGGTCGGAAAGTGTCGTACTTCGGCGACGGCCATCAGTTCAAAACCGAACGCTCCGGGCGTCGCGTCCGGGTGATTCCGATCCTCTCGGGCGAGTTCGTTATCGAGCGCCGGTTCGGTTGGGCCGATGGCTTGATGGGCGGGAACCTCTGGTTTATGGGCACCGCCGAAGCCGCACTCGAAGCCGCCGCTCGTGCCGCTGCCGCCGCAAGCGATTACAGCAACGGCTTGAAAACCAGCGGAATCTGCTTGCCATTCCCTGGCGGCGTGGCCGCGAGTGGCTCGAAGGCGGGCAGTAAATACCCGTTCGCCATCGCCAGTACCTACGCCGAATACTGCCCCACCTTGAGGGGCAAGCCCGGCATCGCGAGCCGCCTACCCGATGGCGTCGACAGCGTTCAGGAGATCATCCTCAACGGCCCCGACATCGAAACCCTGTCTGCCGCCACTCAAGCCGCCATTGCCGCCGCCCGCGCCGTCCCCGGCTTGCAACGCATCAGCGCCGGAAACTACAACGGCCGCCTCGGCAAAAGCTTCATCTATCTGCACCCGGAGAAAATGGCAGCGGTTCTGACGTAGTCAAAGTCGTGAGACTTCGTGAAGCGGGAAGTCACCGTGTCAACGAGGAATCGATCGACTAAAGAAGTGAACGCGGTTTCGGCACGTCACTTCGTCGGGATGGCGGACTTCACTTTGGCCCAGAATCGTTCCCACATCGCGCGTTCTTCGATGGGCATATTCTTTCGGCTCACGGGGTCGCGAACGGTTGCGAAATCGGGGTCGTCGAGCCAGTCGCGAAGCGTGCCGATGGCACGCGACCGGGCGTTCGCATCGTTCGATACCAGCAGTTTCTCGGCTGCGGCGAGGTCGGCCGAAAGCCAGTCGTGCGCCTTCTTTTGCAGGTAATACCACTCGTCGACTCCCGGCGCGTCGGCACCGGCTGCATACTGAATCGCAGCACGCGCTGCCGTCGAACGATAGCGCTGCCACTCGGCTTCCGGGGCGATTGCGAAATACTCGAGGAACAGTCGCGTGGCGAGGGCGTATTGTTTGTGCGAGGTTTCGGCCGCGAGTTGGGCTAACTCGAATGCGTTGCTTGCATCCGTCGGCTTGACCGTGCCGGCGTTGACGGTTTTCAATTTCGCATCGAGTGCCATGTCGCGTTCGGCCGATTCGACATCGCGTTGGCGACGTGGGTTCATCGGTTCCAACTCTCGTGCGTCATGGAACTGTTTTGCCGCTTCCGTAAATCGTCCGCGATTTGCGAGTGCCCGACCGAGGTTCCCGCGCGGCATCGCATCGTTAGGCAAGAGTCGGGCGGCCTCCGCGTACGCTGCGATCGCCGCATCGACATTGCGCATCGCACCGAGCGCGTTGCCGAGGCCGTTGAAGGCATTCCCGTCCGAAGGGTTCTGGCGGGTGGCTTCTTCGTGAGCGGCCACCGATCCGGGTAGGTCGCCGATTGTCCGGAGTGCATTTCCGAGGTTCGACCAGACCACCCCGGCGGGGCGGATGGCGAGTGCAGCGCGATAAGCACCGATCGCGGCTTCGTGTCGCTGTTGCGAGCGATAAATGACGCCGAGCGATAGGTGTAGCCAAAAATCGGCAGGGAACTGGCGAAGCCCCAGTTCGAGAGTGCGCGTGCCGTTACCGCCGAGGCGATGCAATTGCATTCCCACGGCAATGACGAACTCTGGGGACCGCTGCGGAATCGGGATGGAATCGTAGAGTGCCAGAAGATCCTGCGGGTCGGTCCAGTGTCGGGAAAGATCGCGCCGCCATTGTTCCCCGGTCGCGTCGGCGGTGAGGGCCATCAATCGCAATTGCAGGTTCGCGTCAGGCGTGGTCAATGCCCAATCGTCGAGTTCGGACAATAGCGCCGTCTGCACTTTCGCGGTTTTGAGCATCTCGACGAATGCCGCGGGCGCATCGGGGTCGAGGCCGTACTCGCGGAAAGCATCCGCATATTCGCGACTCGCCTTTGCGGCTGCGAGTTTACCGTCGAAGATCGCCACCTTGTTCAGACGGATCGCATCGAACCGCTTCAGGAAAATCTCATCGCGTTTCGCGCGATCGAATCGTTCTTGCAAGACCGGGTCGTCGTCGGTTTCGAGGAACTCCTCGCACTGGCGGATGTTCTCTTCGGCTTCCTTCCACATGCCGCGTGCGAAGAAGCCGTTCAACTGATCGAGTTCGGCCGAGATGCCAAAATGCAGCCCCTTGCGGCGGATTTCGCGTTCGCGATCCGCAGCGGCATCCTTTAGCAGTTGCGTTTCGGCGAGTTGTTCGCGTTCGGCACGCTGTTGCTTAGCCCATAATGTGCCGATTGCGGTCAACCCCACGAGCACGATCAGCGTCGCCAGTAACAGGAATTGCGCGCGACGGCGGTTGCGTTCCCCGGCGGCTTTCGTCTCGGTGCGTGCCCGCTCGAGTTCGGCTTCCCGCGCACGGCTATCGGATTCGACGCGCAACTGCGCCACCGCAATCGCCACTTCGCCCGCGTGTGGGAAGCGCGCCGTGCGATCTGCCGCGAGGCATCGCTTCGCGAGTTCGACGAGTTCGGGTTCGGCCCCGCACGTTTCCAGCCGGTGATACGCATCGTCGAGCTTTGCGGCGGCGGCGAGCAACCTTGCCGATTCGGTATCGGCCCCGACGAACGGCGGTTTCCCCGTTAGAATCACACACAAAATCGCACCGAGGCCGAAGACATCGGCGCGTTCGTCGATCGAGTCCGTCGCCCCGCCCGCTTGTTCCGGAGGCATGAACGCGGGCGTGCCCATCACGCTCCCCGCGATCGTCTCCGATTGCTCGGCTGCGGGTATGTGAACCGCGTTGCCAGTCGCGTACTCGGCACTCCGCACTTCCTTCGCGAGGCCCCAGTCCATCACTTGCACTTCGCCGAACGCGCCGACCATCACGTTCTGCGGCTTCAAGTCGCGGTGGATGATTCCCTGGCTGTGTGCGTAGCCAACGGCTTGGCAGATTTGCTCGAACACCGGCAACAGCGCCCCGCATGGGACCGCGCCGCGTTCCTTCAGAATGCCATCGAGCGTGCGACCGCGAATGAGCTTCATGACCATGAACGGGCGACGGTCCGGGAGGTGGCCAATTTCGTGGACGGCAGGGATGCCGGGGTGCGCGAGTTGACCCGTGATCCGGGCTTCGACGAGGAAGCGCCGTACCGCATCAGGGTCACTCGCGGATCGTTCGTGAAGGACTTTGAACGCCACATCGCGACCGATGCTTTCGTCGGTGGCCCGATAGACGATGCCCATCCCACCGCGGCCGATTTCGGCTTCGAGGACGTACCTGCCAATGCTGCCGAGTGGCGAACTCGCCGACAGTGGCATACCGTCCGACGTGAACCGTGGCGGCGTCACTTGTACGAGCGTGCGTTCTTGTGTGTCATCGTCTGGCCGCATCGTTTCTCCTCGAATGGCATAACGAGTTTAGCTTACTTATTCCTCGGAGGAAGTGCGGTTTCCATCGCTGCGAATTGCACTTCAAAAGACGAAACCCTCTTTTTCTGGTAGCCGCAGGTCTTTAGCCTGCGTTTGCCACCGTCCACGACTGAGGGTCGTGGTGAGTCTGCGAAACACGACGGTTCGTGCGCCCAGAATGATCGTTGTGGCGGATCGCGTCGCGTCTCGAAGACTCGCCACGACTGGTTTTTTAGGGTATTTGCCCCCGCGCAGGCTAAAGACCTGCGGCTACCAGAATAAGAAAAGAACTGATACGTCGTGTCATCTGAAAATATATTATTACCTTCGGCGATACCATGCCAACAGCCCTAGTAGTGGTCCCGGTAACAATAGCCAGCCGATATGGACGTGGAGTGACGGCCGCATGTCGGCGACCAGATGGATCGCGAACACCGAGAGTAAGAAGCCGATGCCGTTCTGCACCGCGAGCGCACTGCCGACGGTGCCGGGCGGGCAGGCTTTTGCGGAGATCGCTGAGAATTGTGGCGAATCCGATGCCGCCGCGATACTCCAGAACATCAGCAACGCGAACGCCACGCTTGCTGGCAACAGCGTCAGGAACGGCGAAGCGGCACACATCGCGCCCGATGCCGCCAACGCGAGTGTGGCCACGCGCTCGCTGCCGATGCGTCGACTCCACCAGCCACCGAACACGCAGCCGAACGCCCCGATGCCCATGACAGCGAACGTCGCACGATATGCGAACGCATTGCCGGCTTCGTGCCAGATCATTTCGATGTAAAACGGGACGAGCGCCCAGAAGGCGTACACCTCCCACATGTGGCCGAAGTACGCGAACGCCGAGCGGCGAAACGCAGGCACGCGGAACGCCGCCAGCACTTTGCCCCA
>JAYSKW010000696.1:0-2218 GCA_043726085.1 Limnoglobus sp. | reverse complement strand
GCACGTTGTATTCGGCCATATTCCGTTTCACAGGAACCGGCTGCATCGATGCCACCGCAGGAACTGCCGCCTCCGTCGGCTGGTCGGTCACCTCCGATTTGCCGCAACCCACGATACCCAAACCGACCAACAAACCCAGCAGCACCACAGTACGCCAGCCATTCATATTCAGACTCCTTCAGGACATCTCGCTACGTCAAGTGGATGCAACCATAGTCGGGAGCGAAGTGTCGGTCAATTCGGATCTATCCGCGTTTCATTCGACACCGTCTCTGTATTGCACCTTCGGTACCGGACGTGTTAAAAACGCATTCGATATCCGTGCATTCCTACGCAGGCTTCGCCGATGACCGACCTCAAAGCGGACGACACCGCGCGACGTATCGTGCAACTCGAAGCGGCGCTGATGCGACGCACGGAACTGCTCGAACAGAAGCAGAGCGAACTCGCGAATATCAAGGCATCGAAAGCGTACCGGACCGCATCGACCGTGCAAAAGATACTCGATCGACTGTTGCCCCTACACACGACGCGGCGGGCGGTGGTCAAAGGGGCGGTGCGGAAACTGCTCTCGGTTCCGCGTCGAATCTGGAAGTCGCACCGTGCGTTGAACGGCCCTTCGACCGAACAGCGTTTCGACAGCGAGTGTACGCCACAAGATGAATACGATCGCTGGATTCGGTTGCACGAGCCGTCGAAATCCGACCTGGAGAAGCAGCGGAAATCAGTCTTTGCTCGCAATCCCAAGTTCAGCATCATCGTCCCCGTTTACAACCCGCCCGCTGCGTTCCTCGTCGCGATGATCGAATCGGTACTCGCGCAGACGTACCCACACTGGGAACTCTGCTTGGCCGATGCGAGCCGCGAACCGCACGTGCGACCAATCCTCGAACGATTCGCGAAACAAGACGCACGCATTCACGTGGCATTTCTCGAATCGAATGGCGGAATCGTCGGTAACTCCAACGCTGCCGCCGCACTGGCAACGGGCGATTACCTCACGCTGTTGGATCACGACGACACGCTTGCCGCGAATGCGCTCCACGAAATCGCGTTAGCGGTGAACGAACAACCCGGTGCGGATTTTCTCTACTCAGACGAAGACAAACTGGACTTCTCCGGCCATCGCGTCGAGCCGAACTTCAAGCCGAACTGGTCGCCGGAAACATTGCGTAGCCGCAATTATGTCTGTCACCTGACGACGATTCAGCGTTCGTTGTTTACGCAACTCGGTGGGTTCCGCCATGGGTTCGACGGTGCGCAAGATCACGACCTCGTGCTGCGAGCCGGCGAGCAAGCCCGGCAGATCGTGCATATTCCGCACGTCCTCTATCACTGGCGGATGCACGCGCAATCGACGGCGGCCACGGCCGGCAGTAAGGGTTACGCACACGATGCCGGTAAACGCGCCGTGCAAGATCATCTACAACGCGGCAAAGTCGATGCCTCCGTTTACGACGGCCCGGTGCCCGGAACGTATCAGGTCGTCTATCAGTTGCGGGAACAACCGTTGGTCACGGTGATCGTGCCAAATAAAGATCAACCGGAGATGCTCGCGCGATGCGTCGAGTCGTTAGCGAACAGCAGTTACACGAATTACGAACTCATCCTCGTCGAGAACGGCAGCACGCGCCCGGAGACATTCGCGTATTATCGTCATCTGGAAGCCACGCGGAACGTACGTATTCTGGCATGGGCGAAGCCGTTCAACTACGCTGCCGTGAACAATTTTGCCGCTACCCAAGCGAAGGGCGAACTTCTGTTGTTCCTCAATAACGACATCGAAGCGGTGAACCCGGACTGGCTCGAACGGATGGTCAAGCAAGCGACACAACCGGGTGTCGGTGCGGTCGGCGCGAAGCTCTATTACGCAGACGACACGATTCAGCATGCGGGGATTGTCGTCGGGATGGGTGGCGTGGCGGGGCATTCGCACCTGAGTTACCCGCGCCATGCGTCCGGTTATATGCAACGGCTGAAGTTCACGCAGAATGTCGCAGCCGTCACGGGGGCGTGCCTGCTCTGCCCGCGTGCTGCGTTCGAGCGCGTCGGCGGATTCGACGAAGGCTTTATCCTGGCGTTCAACGACGTCGATCTTTGTTTGCAAATCCTCGCGGCTGGGTATCGCATCATCTGGACGCCCGATGCGGAGTTGTACCATTACGAATCGAAAACGCGGGGTTACGAAGATACACCCGAGAAAGAGCGTCGTTTCAAG
>JAYSKW010000695.1:0-8746 GCA_043726085.1 Limnoglobus sp. | reverse complement strand
GCCCCCTCCCATGGTACCACCATGGGCTACGTGAGCGGTCCCTACAGGACCGAAAACCCTCAGCCTATGGTGGACCCATGGGACGGGGGCAAATACTCTCCGCGCGTTGTATCGTATTTCGCCCCCCGACAGGTCACAGTGAGTCTGCCACGTTATGCCCGTCACGCCGCCGCGAATCGTGTTCTTCGGCCTGCCGCGAACCGGCAAGACGGGGCTGCTTCATGCGTTCCTCGGCACGGTGCCACTTGCAGCGGTCGAGTCGCATCAACAACCGGAAGTGACGCCGCACATCGACCCGAACGCGCCGTGTATTTTGTGCGATGTCGATGGATTTTCCGCCAGTCAACTCATCGACGATCCCTCGCAGCTTCAGTTTCCACAACGTCCCGTGGCCGGGGAAGTGCGCTCCGCCGACACGATCATCGTCGCGCTCGATGCCACCGCCACGAAGCCCGAGATGACCGAGTTATTCCGCAGCTTCGGGCAATTCCTCGATGGCCTCGAACGCACACGCGAGAACGATCGGGAAGTCGCGGGGTTGCCGATTTTCCTGACGCTAACCAAGTGCGATTCGCTCTGCTCGCCGAACGACAACCCGGCGAGTTGGATCCGTAAGATCGAAGCGCAAAAGGAAAACGTGAAGACGGCGTTTGAAGATTATCTCGACGAAGAAACCGCGTTCGGCTCGGCGGCGAACCCCGTGCCGCAGTTCGGCAGTATCGATGTCCAAGTCGCCGCCACCGCGCTACGCTTTCCGAAATACACGCTGTTCGCCGCCGTCCAATCCGAATCGTACGGCGTCGCCGAACTGTACCGCGAAGCGATCGATGCTGCGAACGACTTCCGCACCCGTACCGCGCAATCGCGCAAACGACTTCGCCAAACCGTCGCCGGTGCCAGCACGCTGTTGTCGTCGATGTTGCTCGGCCTCATCGCGCTGCTCATTTTCAGTTCGCAAACGTCCGACGACCGCCTGACACTGCGGCTACGTGCGTACCAAGAACGCGAAGGCACGGCGGCGCTGCGGCTCGCGGATCGCTCGATTGCCAAAAACCGGAGCGAACTGACCGCGATCCACGAAGACCTCGGTTACGAGCGTCTCGCCGATGAAGACCGCGTGTTCGTCGATGCGCGGTTGCGCGAATTCAAAGACTATGCCGATTACCGCGAACGCTTTCACATGCCCCGGCTCGGCCCGGCGGAAGTGCGGTCGAAATACGAACTCGATGTTCTCGACACGGAACTGCATACGCTGCTGATGCCGCCGCCCGATTATGCGGCCGCGTGGCTAGACACCGAAGCCGTGCGATTGTGGAACAAATGGAAGACCGATGCCGAGCTACTGCGGCGCGCGGAGGCAACGCTGAACGAGTGGTATCGCGGACTGGTGCGGCGCGGCACGGTGCTGATGTTGGTGCCGGGCGTCGATCACCGCTGGCGATTAGATGTGCTGGCATTACAGGCCGAATCGGGCGCACCGCCGTTCCGCCCGACCGACGATCTGCCCGGTTCGGAGAAGCTGTCGAACCGGCGCGGGGCCGTGCTAAGTTACGCCGCCGCGTTCGAGTTCGATCGCGTCGATCAGGCGCGTTCGGATTGGGAATCGACCCGCGAACGGCTGGTGCATCTGCGCGATTTGTGCGCCGCACTCGGCATGACACCGGGGCCGGGCGTGCCCCCTGCGACACTCGATTTGCCCGAGCCGAACACCGATAGCGGTGGTTCGCGCAGTCTCGCCGATGAGCGCATGAAACAACTTGCGGATTTGTATCAACGCCGCCCGGAAAATGCCTTCGAGTGGGAAGCCGCCCGCTTCCCCGATCCCGTTCGCGGCGAAGTCCAGAAGCGGTTGCGACGCAGCTACGACACCGGCGTAAGGCACGTTCGCGGCCTAATTTTGAACCGCCTCAATCGCGCCGATACCCGTACCGCATGGCTGGAAGTGGCCAGTTGGGCCAACGAACCGGAGATGCGATCGTGGGGGCGATTCCTCCAGCAACTCGCGCGCTGGGACGGCGATTTGCCGCTTGACGACCCCATCGTCGAACTGATGGCTTTCCTCAAACGCGACCGCTTCGATGCCGACGCGAAACAGCTCGAACTCATGATCCCCGACGACTTGCGTAACCAGCGTGCGGTGCCTGCGGGTAAGCTGATCATTACGGTGGCGGCGAAGGAATACGCGTATCGAATTGAAGGCGAACCCGACCGCACCGGCCCAGCCTCGACGTTCCATCTCACCGCCGATGGCCACGACGGCAAATTCACCGTCCGCCCCAACGACGACGTGACCGCGACGCTCACACTCCGTTCCGGCGGCCAAGATTTCGCGCTGGAATGGACCAGTAGCCGCTCCGCGATTTACCGCTTCGACCGACTGCACGGCGAACCGAAACTGCGCAAAGACGCTGCCACCGAGCGCGCCACCGGCGTACGCCTCATCGCCATCCCCGAAGCCGGCTTCCCCATCGTGCCGATACTCATGCCCGACGCCACGCGGCCGTGATCTCGTTCGCCCATTTGCACGGCACGTCAGAACCCGACGACCTCGCCGCGCCACTCGCCCCGGTGGCTCGTGGCTACTACTAAGCACTTCTCCACGCCCGCGGCCTGCGCCAGGAGGGCACCGCCGGGAGACCACACCGCGCTCCGGCCTACGGAATGGTAGGTGCCGACCGAGTCGGCGTGGTTGGCCATCACGACCAGCATCCGGCAATCGGCTGCGTAGCCCGCCAGCCTCGGCGAGTCGGTCGCGTACCATTCCGCGTTTAGGAAAACCCCCGCAGCGTAGATGGTCGAACCGGCATCGGCGTACGTTCGCGGATGGGATGGCTGCGAAGTGTCGGCGCAAATCGCGATGCCAATCGCGTGTCCGCGAACGGTGAAGGCCAGCGGCTCGACACCGGGCGTGAAGTCGCTCCGCTCCTTGGTTCCGAGATGCATCTTCGAGTAGGTGCGGGTGGTGCCGTCTGCGGCGAACAGGATCGCGCCGATGTTCGGTTTCGCCGTGCCGTTTTGAAGCGGCGCACCCACAACGACATCCATCCGATGTTGCCGCGCGAGGGTCTTCAGCGAAACCAACCGACCGTCCGTTGCTGCGGTCGCCAACTCGGTCGCCAAGTCTGGTTCGTAGCCGGTCAGCGACAACTCGGGGAATATCAGGACCGAAACCCCCAGCGCGGCCGCCACCTCGATCGCCGCCGCGTGGGCCGCGATATTCCCAACGATGTCGCCGCGAACGGACGCAACCTGGGCCGCCGCAATCCGGAAGTCAGTCGTCGCCATCTTGTGCGCCTCTGCCTCAGAAAGAATTCATGCGTGACCTGACTAACCGGCCTCCAGCGGCGCGCGGGTCGCGGCATCCCCTTCGACCAAGCGGATCATGACGTTCGCATCGAGGTAAATCAGCGGTCACCCCACTCGTCGCGGTCGGCGCGGACCTGGGCCAAGATGTCTTCGGCGCTCCGCAAGACAGAGGCGGCCCCGAAGGCGTCGGCGACCGACCTGCCTGCCCGGACCAAATTTCATGCGTACAACAACCGACCGCGCGGCGTTGGGATTGGGCGACCGAGTGCCTGCGCCGTTCGGCCGACTGGCAAATGAGCCTCTCTATTTGAACTACTTAAGAGCCTCTTCGAGTTTATTCAGTAGCCCCTTTGTTGAGCCAATATATTCTTTGACAAAGCCAGCTATTACAATCGCTTCTTTCTTGGCGTCTAAGCGAAGCAATTTTTCCACATTTGCCAACTGGGCCGCGGACTCGCCGAAAGACAAGAAAATACTCTTCACCACCTCATGAAGTTCCTTCATGCTCTCCGGAGGGTCTGGAATACGGATGAAATCTTCTTGCAGCTTCTCCATTCGCTTCTTGTAGGCCGCCTCACTTGGGATGAGGTCCAGTAAGCGGAGAACGCTTCGCGACTCATCGACAAACTTCAAAACGCCATCTCGATAAGCCAGCTCCTTCGTGCTAAGTCCTGTGGTGGTTTTCGCTGGTCCGCTTGACTCCCTTTTTTCCACAGCAGGCTTGGTCGGCGGTGGTACCTGTTCGGGGCTCTTCGGCTCAGGCACATGCTTGGCTTGTGGCACAGCGGGCTCACCGGCCTGCGGATCGCGTGCGGGTTTTCCGCACCCAGCGATCACAGTGAGAAAGCACAGAAGTGCGACGTTGTTGGTTTTCATGATTACTTTTAGCGGTACAAAAGAGGTTCGCTCCGAGCAAGCGGTTCTTTCGGTAAGATGCCCAATGGCGGTTTGGCGAGTCCAAGAACTTCACAAGTCGCAAGGGGAGCCTGAAAGCGCCGGGTCCGTCTCGACGACCAGCGACACTGCCGAAGGTTCCACCCCGACACCGTCTCGAACGAGGGGGCGACGATCAGTTGCAACCGCCGCATGTAGATGCCCCACGCATTGGCATCGTTGTACGCCGGACACGGTTGGGTGCGGACCCGCTCACAGTCAGCCACGTTCCTGGTCAAGGTTATCGTGGGCATCACACAACCCCAGGCTACTGAGCTTGATCGTCCGACCCGCTCAGCGGCCGGATGAACCAGCACGGCCCCTGCTGTCGGCTACAGCGCATGGTTCCACATCTGACGCTGCGCCCGAAGCGATCAACCGCGGCACGAACGGAGGTACGATTCCAACTCGTCGCCGGTAAACACCCCCTTCTCGATCAGCGCGGCTGCGAGCCGGCCGACGAGATGTGCGACCCGGTGTGTGCTTAGGTTCTCGGGCGCGTCGGTGAGCGCATGGTAGACGCAGTGCTCTATGCTCGCCCAATCCGCTATCTTGTACTGCGTGTCGCCCGACGGGTCACTTGTCACTGGTCATCCCCCCTATGAATCGGCTGCCCTTCCGCCGCCGAACGCAAGAGAATCTATGCGTTGCGATCCGCACGAAAACCTTGCTTGCGGGCCGCGGCGTTCTTCGCGGATCGCTACGCATCGATTCCCGTTGTGCGAAACCGCTCGTTTGCGAAGCCGCGACGACTCTGGAGTTTCAATCGACCTCGGCTTCACTTCCGCTCATTCTAACCACACTCCCACGACGGCCGCAACCGTTTTCCTGCCAGTTTTCGACATTCGGATCGCAACGCGATTTTAGGTGAGTTCACTCCCCCGCGCTTCGCTGCGCAAAGCCTGCGCGGCGCGGCGAAACGAATCCCGAATCGGCCTCACCCACGCGATTTCGCGAAGTCAAAAAATCGCAGGCGATTTGACGTAATCCGGTTCTCGTGTCGTGCACGAAGTGACGCAAAACGGTCGCGTTTGGACGCAAAAGTGTCGCGTTACGACGCAAAACGGTCGCATTCGGTCGATTTTCGGTCGCATTCGGTCGATTCTCGACCAGTCGTTTCGGCTGATGGGAAATCGAGAGCCTCGACGTAAACCGCGATATGAGTCGATGATACGGCAAACCAGCCCGTTCGGCATCGGCGATTCTCGATCCCAAAGTGGCGTTTTGAGACCCGAAAATGGTAAAAACAGACCAAAAATCCGTCCGCAATTCTGACTTACGTCGATTCTGAGAGGACGTATCGGCATCAACCCCAAGTTGCACTCTCCCCGATGGCACGGTTCATGTACACTATCTCCACGCTACGATGGCTATACCGACGCGAGGAGTAAGCGGAATGCACATTCGAGAGATTTTTCACGATCACCGGACGACGTTTAGCTTCGAGTTCTTCCCGCCGAAGACCGACGAAGCCTCGGAAGAACTCTTCCGCAATATCGCGTCGCTCCAGGAACTGCATCCGTCGTTCGTGTCGGTCACGTACGGTGCCGGTGGCACGACCCGCGACCGCACGCACGATCTCGTCGTGCGGATCGAACGCGAGACGAATCTGACTGCGGTTTCGCACCTGACGTGCGTTTGCCATACGCTCGAAGAAATGACCGCGATCGTCGACCGCTATGCCGCTTCGGGGATTACGAACATCCTCGCGCTCGGCGGCGACCCACCGCGAACGCTCGCGAATTACGACCGCAACAACGATGCGTTCCAGTACGCGGATCAGCTCGTTTCGTTTATTCGTTCGCGTTCGCACCACTTCGGCATCGGCGTGGCGGGCTTCCCGGAAGGTCACTCGGGTTGCCCGAATCGCCTCAAGGAAATGGACTATCTGAAGCAGAAGGTCGATGCGGGAGCGGACTACATCTGCACGCAGTTGTTCTTCGAGAATCGCGACTTCTACGACTTCCGCGAGCGTTGCGAACTCGCCGGCATTCGCGTGCCGATCATCGCGGGTGTGATGCCGATCCCATCGCACGCCGGGATGATTCGCATGGCCGAACTCGCGCTCGGTGCCCGCGTACCGGCGAAGTTGCTGCGTGCGGTCAGCCGTTGCGGGAACGACGACGACGCCGTCAAGCGCGTCGGCACGCACTGGGCGACCGAACAGTGTCGCGACCTGTTGGACAACAACGTCCGAGGCATCCACTTCTACACGCTCAACCGCTCCGACGCGACGCGACAAATTTACCAGAACCTCGGCGTGAAAGATTCGATCGCACTCCGCGCTGTCAGTTAGGCGACATCCGTGCGAGTTCTACCGCGGCAGGCGTCGCCAGGCGATGCCTTCGAGCAGTTGCAGTAGCACCAGGCAACCGAGCGCGGCGGCGGCGCACCACGGGTACAGTTCGCGGTAACGCCGATATTGATAGCTGACGATTGGCTGGCGTTCGATCGCGTCGATCGCGCGATACACGCTCAGTAAATCTGCGCCGCCGTTGGCCGTGAAGTGCTGGCCGCCCGTTCGTTCGGCCACCGCTTGCAACACTACACGGCCATCCTGCCGTTGTTTGGCGTCGTCGGCGGTTTCGCCCGGTTTCGCTTCGCCACCGCAATCGATCGTGTAGATCGGGATGCCCAAATTCGCAGCGAGTTGGGCCGACTGTCGCGGTTTCAGCACGTCGCTCTTCGCGGCATTATGTTCGCCGTCGGAAATCAGAATCATCGCCCGTCGCCCGTTCGTTGCCCCTTCCAAACGCAATACGCCTTCGGCAATCGCATCGCCGACGTTCGTGCCGGCATCGAGTCCATCGCGCGGTTTTTGCGCGTCGAAAATCGCTGCCAGGACCGTGTGGTTCAACGTCAGCGGGCACTCGGTTTGCGGCCAGGCGGCGAAGGTGATGAGCGCGATGGCATCGGCAGGGCGGCCGTCGAACTTCGTGCCGTCCGGTGCGGTGCCGCCATCGACGAAGAGGAGGAAAGATCGCTTCGCGGCATCGAGCCGCGAGATCGGCGGCGCATTCGATTCCCAGGTGAAATCGGGCGTCGCCATACTGCCGCTGACATCGCAAACGAGCGCGATGGCGATCCCATCCACGGGCAAGCGGGTTTGCAGATCGGGCCAGCGCGGCCCCGCCGCACTCAGGATCAGCAAGCCCAAAACGAGCGCCCGCCCCACGACCGCCACCCACTCCGCCAGCACCGCCCGGCCACGCGGCAAGCCATCGAGCAGCGCCAACTGCGAGTACCGCAGCGCCGGCTTCGCACGTCGAAACCACCAAACGCCAAACAGCAAGCCGAACGGCAACAACCACAAATAGATCGGGTGGGCAAAGGAAAGCATCGAGTGCCCCATGAGTTGGCGTTGCCGAAGTGTCTCAGTTTATTCGGGTGGGCATCGAAATGTTCCCTGAAACGAGCCACTCCGTTATCATAGTGGCTATCTAGCGATTTTTGGCGCGCGGGAAGTGATATGGTAGACGATCCCAAACCTCCGAACGCGATCGGAAACATCTCGCCGCTCGTCTTGCTCGCCGCAATAACGTCTGTCTTGATGGGCGTGACGTTACTCGCCTTCTCCGAGTCCGTCAAAGGGCTGTTGTGGTACGGCGTTGGCATCACCCTCGGCGGACTGGCACTCTTCGGATTCTGGTACCATTGGCGACGACGCGGTGACGCGAATCACCCACTCGGTGCGTACCCAACGGGAACGAAGCCACCGGGGCTGTGGTTTCCCATCGCGTTGTTTTCGATCGTTCTCATCCAAGTCGTGTGGTTGATTTACACCAAGAATCGGTAGCACTCAGCGGTCGATGATTGGGCTACTCGGCTTTCAGGTGTTCTTTGAAAAACGCGAACGTGTCGAGCAGTGCCGAGGTTCGCTCCTTCTCCGGCCATGCGGCGAAGTCGTGGCCGCCGCCCTTTACGGTTTTCAGGCGTTCCGCGATACCCGCCTTCTTCAGCGCCGCGTGGAACGACTCGGCTTGCGAGAGCGGCACGAGGTTATCGGCGGTGCCGTAGAGGCTGAGAATCGCGGGGCCACCTTTGCGGATTTGCACGACGGGCGATGCCGTTGCGTATACCTTGGCTTTGCGGTCCGTGGAGCCGAGCAAGTCTTCGAGTAGTCCGGCCGAGTCGCGTTTGAGCGCGCCCTTCAACGCCGCATCCCCGCTGGCATCCGACTGGAACGTCCGCAGATCGGTCGGCCCTGCCACGTTCACCACCGCCAAAATTTTGCACCCTCGAATCTCGGTGAAGCCGGTCAATAACGAGAGGTGCCCGCCTGCCGAACCACCCATCAGACCGATGCGTTCGGGGTCGATGCGAAACCGCTTCTTGGCGTCGGCCAGAAAGCGAATCGCGGCGGTGACATCGTCGAGTTGCGCGGGGAAACGGTGCTTCGGCGCGAACCGATATTGAACGGTGGCACTCGCGAAACCGAATTTGGCGAACCCAGTCTGCGCTTCGCGATACTCCGCACGCGAACCGATCTGCCACCCGCCACCGTGAA